>JAJNBO010000070.1 GCA_021156245.1 Ramlibacter sp.
GTGCCGCGCAACTGCGGCGTGGTGCCGTAGTGGATGGGGATCGCGTATTTCGGGCGGACCATGTCGCGCATGGCCATGGCGGCGTCCTGCGGGCTCATGACGAAGTGGTTGCCGATGGGCGCCAGCACGAGGTCGGGCCGGTACATGTCGCCGATCAGGCGCATGTCGCCGAACACGCCGGTATCCCCCATGTGCCAGACCTTGAAGCCGTTCTCCATCTCGATGACGAAGCCGACCGGCTCGCCGCCGGGCAGCACGACGTCGTGACCGGCCGCGTCCTTGTGCGCCAGTTCGGAGGAGTGCTCGGCGCGCACCGCCGTGATCCTGGGGCCGCTGGGACCGAAAGGCAGGATCGTGCCGCCCTTGCCGAAGCGCGGGGCGAGCGCCGCCGGGAGGATGCCGTACGTCGACACCGACTGGTTCATGCCCGCGGGCCCGTACATGGGCGCGTTGTGCATCTTCGCGAGGGCGGGGGCGTCGGCGAAATGGTCGAAGTGCCCGTGCGTCACCAGGATGAGGTCGACCTTGCCCAGCGCGGAGAGCTGCTTCCACTGGGCCGGCGTCTTCGGGTTGGACGTGAGCCAAGGGTCGATCATGATCACCTTGCCGCCCGGCGTGGTGATGCGCACGGCGGCTTGTCCGAGCCACAGCACCTCGGTCTTTCCCGCACCGATGGGCGATCCGCCGGGCATGGCCTGCGGCACGGGGGCGGCGGACTGCATCGTGGGCCCGCCGGCGCAGCCGGCGAGGGCAGCGGCCATGGCGGCGCAGAGCGTCAGGGAGCGCAAGGTCTTCATCGCATCGTCCTTGTTGTTGGCATGCCAACCGGAAGGCGGCATCGGCGCATTGGAACGTTCCGCCGCTGCCCCGTCAACGGGGCAAGCCCATACACTTGCGCGCGATGTCCAGCCCGACGGAACGCCGCCCCCGCTACGACCGCATCGACGCGCTGCGCGGCATCGCGATCGTCTGGATGACGGTCTACCACTTCTGCTTCGACCTGAACTACTTCGGGTGGATCCGCCAGAACTTCATGCTCGACCCGTTCTGGACGTGGCAACGCACGACCATCGTCAGCCTGTTCCTGTTCTGCGCGGGACTGGGGCAGGCGGTCGCGATCGCGCAGGGACAGGGCTGGCCGCGGTTCTGGCGGCGCTGGGCGCAGGTCGCCGGTTGCGCGCTGCTCGTCACCGCGGGCTCGTCGCTGATGTTCCCGCGCAGCTTCATCTACTTCGGGGTGCTGCACGGCATCGCGCTGATGCTCATCGTCGTGCGCCTCTCCGCGGGATGGGGGCGATGGTTGTGGGTCGCCGGCCTGCTGGCGATCCTGCTTCCCGTGGCCGCACCTGCCTTGCACAACGCATGGCCCGCGCTGGAGGTGCTGAACAGCCGGTGGCTCAACTGGACAGGCCTCATCTCGCGCAAGCCGATCACGGAAGACTACGTTCCACTGCTGCCGTGGCTCGGCGTGATGTGGTGGGGCCTGGCCGCAGGGCAATGGCTGCTGCGGGAACGTGCCGCGTGGGTGCAGGGAGCGATCCCCCGCATCGCGACGCCGCTGGCGTGGCTCGGCCGCTGGAGCCTCAGCTGGTACATGGTCCACCAGCCGGTGCTCATCGGTTTGCTGATGCTGGCCCGATAGCGTCCGTCGGCAGCGTTGTCGGCTTTCGCCTACGGCCCGCCGGTCCGGCGGCCCCTACCGTGCGTGAGGCACTCCCGCCCACAACGACGACCCGACATGCCCAAGACCCCCAAGACGCCAGCGAAGAAGGCTGCCGCGAAATCCGCCGCCCGCAACACCGACAGTGGCCCGAGCAAGGTGGACCCTTCCGCGTCGGGCGATCCCGCCGCGCGCAAGATGATCGAAACGCAAGCGCTGGCCGCGGCCATGCCGCACAACGCCAACAAGGCCGGCGAACACGGTTTCGCCAACGGCGTGCAGCCGAGGCCCGGCGTCACCGTGGAACCGGGTTCTCCCCTGCCGACCGCCAGCACGCTGTCCGAGGAGAACGGCTCCGAGAAAGCCGGCAGCACGGCGATGCCCGGCCTCAATGCCACGATCGAGCCGCTGGACCGGGTGCGCGTCGACTCCACCGGCCGCATGCTGACCACCAATCAGGGCGTCGCGGTCGCGGACAACCAGAACTCGCTGAAGTACGGCGTGCGCGGCCCGGCCCTGCTGGAAGACTTCATCCTGCGGGAGAAGATCACCCATTTCGACCACGAGCGCATCCCCGAGCGCATCGTGCATGCGCGCGGCTCCGGCGCCCATGGCTTCTTCGAGTGCTACGAGCCGCTGACGCAGTACACGAAGGCAGCGCCGTTCCAGGCCGCCGGCAAGGTCACGCCGGTGTTCGTGCGCTTCTCCACGGTGCAGGGCGAACGCGGGTCGAAGGACACGGCGCGGGACGTGCGCGGCTTCGCCGTGAAGTTCTACACCGACGAAGGCAACTGGGACCTGGTGGGCAACAACATCCCTGTCTTCTTCATCCAGGACGCGATGAAGTTTCCGGACCTGGTGCACGCGGTCAAGCCCGAGCCGCACCACCAGATGCCGCAGGCCGCCAGCGCGCACGACACCTTCTGGGATTTCGTGTCGCTCATGCCCGAGTCCACCCACATGCTGATGTGGCAGATGTCCGATCGTGCGATCCCACGCAGCTACGCGACGATGCAGGGCTTCGGCGTGCACACCTTCCGGCTGGTCAACGAGTCCGGCGAGTCGGTGTTCGTGAAGTTCCACTGGACGCCGATGGCCGGGACGCACTCGTTGGTCTGGGACGAGGCCGTGAAGATCTCCGGCGCGGATCCCGACTACCACCGCCGGGACCTCTGGGAGCGCATCGAGGCCGGCAACTATCCCGAGTACGAGCTCGGGCTGCAGATCTTCACCGAGGAGCAGGCGGAACAATTCAGCTTCGACATCCTCGACGCGACCAAGATCATTCCCGAGGAACTGGTGCCGCTGACGCCCGTCGGCCGGATGGTGCTGAACCGAAACCCGGACAACTTCTTCGCGGAGACCGAGCAGGTTGCCTTCTGCACCGCGCACGTGGTTCCGGGCATCGACTTCTCCAACGATCCGCTGCTGGCGGGCCGGATCCACTCGTACGTGGACACCCAGATCTCGCGCCTCGGCGGTCCGAACTTCCACGAGATCCCCATCAACTCGCCCATCGTGCAGGTGCACAACAACCAGCGCGACGGCATGCACCGCCAGGCGATCCACCGTGGCCGCGTGAACTACGAACCGAACTCGCTGGCCGGCGGCTGCCCGTTCCAGGCGGGCGCGGCGCAGGGTTTCGTCTCCGTGCCGGCCCGCATCCGCGCCGACGAGGAGCAGGGCAAGGTGCGTGCCAAGCCCGAAAAGTTCGCGGACCACTATACGCAGGCCCGGTTGTTCTTCGAAAGCCAGACGCCGGTGGAACAGGACCACATCGCCAACGCCTTCCGCTTCGAGTTGAGCAAGGTGACGGTGCCGGCCGTGCGCGAGCGGACGGTCGCGATGCTGCGCAATGCCTCGGACGAACTGGCGAAGAAGGTCGCCGACGGCCTGGGCATGGAATTGCCGAATCCGTTGCCGCTGGCGCTGCCGAACCCCGCCACGCCGGAAGTCACCCGCTCGCCGGCGCTTTCGCTGCTGGCCCGTCCGGGCGACGGCACGCTGCGGGGCCGCAAGATCGCCTTGCTGGTGGCGCCCGGCGTCGAGGCCGAGACGCTGACCCTGCTGCAGGCGGCGTTGCTGGAGCATGGCGCGGTGGGCCGGCTGGTCGGGCCGCGGATCGGGACCTTCCCCACCGCTGCCGGCGACACGATCGAAGCCGATGCATCGCTGGAGAACGAACCCGGCTTCCTGTTCGATGGACTGGTGCTGCCGGATGGCGCGGAGGCCGTGGCGGCGCTGGCGCAGGACGGGCACACCGCCGAATTCATCAAGGACCAGTTCCGGCACTGCAAGACCATCCTGGTGCTCGGCGCGTCGCGTGAACTGCTGACCAAGGCGGGCTTGCCGATCAGCATGGACAAGAGCCTGGTGCAGGGCTACACAGGCCTGATCGTGGCCGACGCCGCCGACGCGCAGGCCGCATCCACCGCCTTCCTCGCCGCCCTCGCGAAGCACCGCCACTTCGGCCGCGAGATGGATCCCCCGATGGTCTGAGAAGCAATGCCACCAAGGAGTCAAACATGCCCCAGGCACTGATCGAGAAAGATGCATGCGACCTGCTCGACGCGGACCATGTCGCCGTCAAGCACCTGTTCGTCGAGTACGCCAGGCTGGCCGTGGCCGGCACGGGCGCCGACGCGGACAAGAAGGCGCTGGCGCAGAAGATCTGCAACGAACTCACCGTGCACGCGCGGATCGAGGAGGAGATCTTCTATCCGGCGCTGCGCAAGCTGATCGATGCGCCGGAATTGCTGGACGAAGCCGAGGCGGAGCACCAGGAAGCCAAGGACATGATCGCGCGGATCGAGTCGATGCCGGCGGCCGACGCGGCCATGGACGAACTCGTGAGCGCGCTCGCCCGGGCGGTCGAACACCACGTGAAGGAGGAGCGCACGCTCATCTTCCCGAAGGCGCGCGCCGCGGTGATGGACCTGGACGCCCTGGGGCAGCAGCTGAAGCAGCGGCAGCAGGAGCTGGAAGCGGAAATGGCCTGACGCCCCGTCCATGAAAAAACCGGCCCTCGGGCCGGTTTTCTTCAGGCGGCTCGGATCACTTGATCTTCGCCTTCTTGCGAAGGTCTTCCTGGAACTGCGCCAGCTTCTGCTCCTGCAGCTGCTTGGCGATCTGCGGGCGCACTTCCTCCAGCTTGGGCAGCTGGGCGTCGCGGATCTCGTCGACGCGGATCACGTGCCAGCCGAACTGAGACTTCACCGGCTCGCTGGTGGTCTCGCCCTTCTTCAGCTTGATCATGGCCTCGGCGAACTCCGGCACGAAGCTGCTGGCGTTGGCCCAGTCGAGGTCCCCGCCGTTGGCGCCGGAGCCCGGGTCCTTGGACTGCTTCTTGGCGATCTCCTCGAACTTCTGGCCCTTCTTCAGGTCGGCGATGACGGCCTTGGCCTCTTCTTCCTTCTCCACCAGGATGTGCCGCGACTTGTATTCCTTGCCCGCGTTGGCCGCGGTGAACTTGTCGTACTCGCCCTGGATGTCGGCGTCGGTGACGGGGTTCTTCTTCTGGTAGTCCGCGAACAGCTCGCGGATCAGGAGGGTCTGGCGCGCCAGCTCCATCTGCGCACGGAAGTCGCTGGTGACGTGCAGGCCGCGCTTCTGCGCTTCCTGCATGAAGATCTCGCGGGCGATCACCTCCTCGCGGAGCTGGCCTTCCATTTCCGGCGTGATGGGACGGCCGGACTTGGCCAGCTGCTGCTGCAGCATGTCGATGCGGGCCTTGGGCACCGGCTTGCCGTTGACGATGGCGACGTTCTGCGCGGCGACGGGCAGGGCAATGGAGAGGGTGGCCGCGGCCAGCGCGGTCAGGATGACTTGTTTCATGGGGAAGTCCCTTGGGAGCGGAAGCTGGAGGTCAGAGCGTTTCGATGGCGAGGGCGTGGACGCCATGGTCGCGGTCGATGAAATCGCGCAGGGCATCATACACAAGGCGATGGCAGGCGACGCGGGGCTTGCCGGCGAAGAGCGGCGAGGCGATGCGGACGCGGAAATGGGTGCCGGCGCCGGTGCCGTCCTGGCCCGCGTGGCCCAGGTGCGCGGCGCTCTCGTCCAGCACTTCGAGCCGCGTCGGGGCGAGGGTTTCCGAGAGCCGCTGGCGCAGCGTCTCGGCGCTGATGCCGGTACCGCTCACGGCTCGCCGGCGCCTGCTTCCTTGGCGTCCTTCACGTACCGGCCCAGGTACACGGCCTGCGCGACGACGAACAGGGCCATCAGCCCGAGGCCGCCGAACAGCTTGAAATTCACCCAGGTGTCGGTGTCGAAGTTGAACGCCACCCACAGGTTCAGGACGCCCATCACGGCGAAGAAGGAGACCCAGCTCCAGTTCATCACGCGCCAGGCCGCGTCCGGCAGTTCGAGCTGCGCTCCCATCAGCGTCTTCAGCAGGTTCTTCTTGAAGAACAGCAGCCCCGCGGCGAGCGCGCCTCCCATCAGCCAGTACAGCACCGTGGGCTTCCACTTGATGAAGGTCTCGTCGTGCGCGAGGATCGTCGCGCCGCCGAACACCACGATGATGCCCAGGCTGAGCCATTGCATCGGCTCCACCTTGCCTTGCGAGTAGCGGATCCAGGCGATCTGGGCGACGGTCGCCACGATGGCGACGGCCGTGGCCACGTAGATCCCCCACACCTTGAACGCCACGAAGAAGAGGGCGATGGGGAAGAAGTCGAGCAGCAGTTTCATCACGGTTTCTTGCCTTCCGGCTGGAAGTCCAGCGAGGCGGAGTTCATGCAATAGCGAAGGCCGGTATCGGTGGGGCCGTCAGGGAACACGTGCCCCAGGTGGGCGCCGCATTGTGCACAGACGGTTTCGGTCCGGATCATGCCGTGGCTGAAGTCCTGGATGTCCTTGATGGCGCCCGGCACCGCCTGGGAAAAACTGGGCCAGCCGCAACCGGCATCGAACTTGGTGCCGGAATCGAACAGCTTGTTGCCGCAGCAGATGCAGTGGTAGCTGCCGTCGGCCCAGACTCTTTCGTACTTGCCGGAATAGGGCCTCTCGGTCGCGGCATGGCGGGTGACCTGGAAGGCCCCCGGCTCGGCCCCCTTGCGGGCCAGTTCGGCCTTCCATTCGGCCTCGGTCTTCTGGATCGGGTAGGTCATGCGTGTAGGTGGTTTGGAGTACGGCAGGGCCGCCGAGTTCTGCGGATTAAGTGGATTTCCTAATGATGGTCACGCGGCGTAACAAGTCCAGATAATGGAAGCATTGTTGTGCTGGCGGGGCCAGTTGCAGAAGGAAAAAACATGAGTCGCCTGGGGAGTTTGGCACGTTCACCCTTCACCCTGCCGGGAGCCGCCTCGGGCCACTCCCCGCACAGCGCTCGCCTGTCGGCACGCGCGGGACATGCGGAGCGCCCGCGCCTCGCACGCGCCCACATCGGCGCCCCGGCTGCCGCGGCCCGCGAGCTGTGCGTCGAGGATATCCGCTTCCACCAGCTCACCTGCGCGCGCGACATCGAGCCGGTGCTGCACCTGCGGCGCGAGCTCACGCTGTCGGTGGCGGATGAGGCCAGCTTCGCCGCGCTCGAAAAAAAAGAGATGAGAGCGGGTTTGTCGGCGCATTCGAGTATCACGGACAATTCATCGGCACGATCCGGCTGGTGCCGATCGGGTTCGGGCTGGCGCCGTGCGAAAAGATCCTGCACGGCGCCGCGCTCGATGCAGAGTTGTTGCGGGGCGCCTGGGAAGTAGGGCGCCTGGTCCTTGCCCCGGCTTACCGCAGCCACCCCGAGATCCTCAAGACTTGCTTTTTCCTGACACTCATGCGGTTCATCGAGGCGACGCCGGACGCGAACTTCTTCGCCAGTTGTAACGCCCTGCTGAGCCGGCTGTATCGGCGCTTCGGATTCTCGATGCTGTTGAAGGACGCCGTGGACATCGCGGGCGAGCCGTTTTCAGTGATCCACGGCACGGTGCCGACCGTCACCCAGGCGGTGGCGGCCTCCCGGGCGCAACCTGTACAGTCCGTCCCAGCGGCGCCCGTGCCCGCAGTGCCCGTGCGGGCGCCGGTGCACCAGCCGTCCTTCCTGTCGGGGCCGCAGCCTTCCCATCCGCGCGGCATGGAGCTCGCCTTCGCATGACCGCCTTCCTCGCCCGGCTGTACCAGCACTACAAGGACTACCACGCGTACGGCCCGCCGCGGCTGAAGTACATGGGGTACGTGGGAGTCATCTCCCTCAGCCTGCTGTACTTCATCCGCTTCACGCGTCCGAATCCGCAGCCCTTCGAAGACATCGTCCCGCGCGCCCTGGCGATCGGCATGCTGGCGTTGCTGGCCCTCAAGGACCACTGGCCCGAGCGGTTCAAGCCGTACTACATCGGCTACTCCTACGCGGTGCTCGTCTACTGCCTCCCATGCTTCACGGTGCTGGTGGGCCTGCAGCGCGGCGGCGGCATGCCGTCGGTGTCGAACTCCTTCATCCTGCTGTGCTTCCTGGTGCTCCTGACGGACTGGCGAAACACCATCGTGATGCTGGTCTCGGGGGTGGCCCTCGCCACGCTGATCTACGTCGCCACGACGCCGGATCCGCGCGTGCCCATGGACATGGTGGCGCAGCTGCCGGCCTATGCCCTGATCGTGATCGGCGGCAACCTGTTCAAGTTCTCCACCGAGCAGATCGACGCGGAGCGCAAGCTGCGCGCGACGCAGGCGCTGGCGGGCTCGATCGCGCACGAGCTGCGGCATCCGCTGGCGCAGTTGAAGCACAGCCTGGAGGGGATGCAGGAAGTGCTGCCCGCGCCGGGCGCTTCCCGCCGCACCGCCACGCTCGATGCGCAGCAGGTGCAGGCGCTCTACGGCCACGTGGCGCGCGGCGAGCAGGCCGTGGAGCGGGGACTGCAGATCATCTCCATGACGCTCGACGAGGTGAGCGCGCGGCCGATCGACTCGTCCACCTTCCGCTACCTTTCGGCCGCCGAGGTGGTGCAGCAGGCCGTGGAGGAATACAGCTACGAGAGCGATGCCGAGCGCGACAAGGTCGGTGTGAAGGTCGTCGAGGACTTCACCTTCAAGGGCGACGAGACGGCGTACCTGTTCGTGCTCTTCAACCTGGTGAAGAACGCGCT
>JAJNBO010000541.1 GCA_021156245.1 Ramlibacter sp.
TTCAGCACGCGCGCCGCGACCTGCTCGAACACCTTCTTGCGCTGCGCGGGGTCGATCGTTTCGCGGGACTGCTTGATCAGCGCATCGGTCTCGGCGTCGCAGTAGCCGGAGTAGTTCAGGGGCTGCTTGCAGGCGTGGAAGCTGTAGAGGTTGCCGTCCGGGTCGGGGCGGCCGCTCCAGGCCAGCACGTAGGCCTCGAAGTCGCCCTTGTCCGCCATGTTCAGCGAGGTCGCGAATTCCGCGGCCTGGATCTTCACGTCGAAGCCGGCTTCGCGCGCCATGGCCTGCACCACCAGCGCGATGCGCTGCGCGTCCGACGTGGTGGGGGTGACGAGCGTGAAGCTCGGGTTGGTGACGCCCGCTTCCTTCAGCAGCGCCTTGGCGCGGTTGACGTCGCGCTTGGGGATGGGCACGTTCTTCGCGTGCCAGCTGTTGCCGGGCGCCACCCACTGGTTGCCCGCGATGGCCTCGTTGTCCATGACGACCTGCACCAGCCCCTGGCGGTCCAGCGACAGGTCGAAAGCCTCGCGCACGCGGGCGTCGCGGCCCAGTGGGTTGGCCTTGGCCTTGTCGCTCTTGCCGATGTTGATGGTGATGCCCTGGTAGCCGATCTCGGTGATGCGCGAGGTCTTGAACTTCTTCTCGTTGATGATCTTTTCCATGTCGCTCGGCGCGGCACGCTCGATGAAGTCGAGCTGGCCGGAGCGCAGGTTCGCCAGCCGCACGGTCGCGTCCGGGATCGGGGTGTAGACGATCCTGTCGAAGTGGATCGCGCCCTTGTTCCAGTAGTTTGCATAGCGCTCCAGCACGATGCGGTCCTGCGCCACGCGCTCGACGAACTTGAACGGGCCGGAGCAGACCGGGGCCGCGCCGAAGCGCTCGCCCGCCGCCTGCGCGGCCTTGGGCGACACCATCATCCCGGCGCGGTCGGTCAACTGCGCCAGCAGGGGCGAGAAGGGCGCGGCCAGGTTCAGGCGCACCGTGGACGGGTCGACGACGTCGACGCTGGTCACCGGCGCCAGTTCGCCGCGCCGGTTGGAGCCGGCCATGGTCTTGTGGCGTTCGATGTTGAACTTCACCGCCGCCGCGTCGAATTTCTCGCCGTCATGGAAGGTCACGTCGGGCCGCAGCTTGATGGTCAGCGACTTGCTGTCGGCCGACCACTGGTACCCGGTGGCGAGCTGGGGAACGATGGCGAGCTTCTCGTCGATGTCGAACAGCTTGTCGCACAGCCCGGCGAACACGAGCCGGCCGACGAAGGTGCGCGCAAGCGTCGGGTCCAGCGCATCGGGGTCTTCGGCCAGCCCGATGCGCAGCGTCTGCGCCGACGCCGTCATGGCGGCCGCGCCGAAGGCGAGCGCGAGCAGCGGCCGCAGGAAGGTCTTGGTGAGGGAAGGCATGGAGGCTCTCCTTTGGTGACTCAGGCGGTGGATACGGGATCGGTGGCGACGAAGGCGGACTGCAGGCGCTCCAGCCGGCGCCGCGCGGCGGCGAACACCACGGGTTGCTGCACCGGCGCGCGCGACTGGATCTCGCGCCAGAAATGGCAGGCGGCGAAGTGGCCGTCCCCAGTGCTTTCCAACAGCGGCGCCTGTTGCGAGCACACCGGCTGCGCATGCGGACAGCGCGTGTGGAAGTGGCAGCCGGAAGGCGGGTTGAGCGGGCTGGGCACGTCGCCGCCGAGCACCGCGCGCTCGCGCCGGCCATAAGGATCCGGCCGCGGGATGGCCGACAGCAGCGCCTGCGTATAGGGATGCCGGGGATTGGCGAACAGCGCGTTCTTGTCGGCGGTCTCGACGATGCGCCCGAGGTACATGACGGCCACGCGCGTCGCGATGTGTTTCACCACGGCAAGGTCGTGCGCGATGAAGATGTAGGCCAGGCCGAAGCGCCGCTGCAGGTCCTGCAGCAGGTTGACCACCTGCGCCTGCACCGAGACGTCGAGCGCGGAGACCGCCTCGTCGCAGACGATCAGTTTCGGCTCGACCGCGAGCGCGCGTGCGATGCCGATGCGCTGCCGCTGGCCGCCGGAGAATTCATGCGGGTAGCGCAGCGCGTGCTCCGGCGCCAGCCCCACGGTGTGCAGCAGTTCGGCCACGCGTTCGCTTTCGCGCCCCATCGCGCGCCGCTGGGCCCGCAGTTCGGCCGCGCCGAGGCCCCCAATGTCCTGGCCGTCGAAGACGATCCGCCCCGCCGTCGGCTCGATCAGCCGCAGCACCATGCGCCCCAGCGTGGACTTGCCGCATCCCGACTCGCCGACCACGCCGAGTGTTTCGCCCGCGGCGATGCGGACGTCCACGCCATCGACGGCCCGCACCAGCCCGCTCACGCGCCCGAACAGGCCGCGGCGCACGGGGAAGTGCTTCACCAGGCCGTGGGCCGAGACGAGGGCTTCGTCCGTGTTCATGCGGCGAGCACCTCCACGGGCTGCGGGACGAGGACGTCGGGGTCCAGCGGCGCTCGCCAGCAAGCCGACAGGTGGGCCCCGGCCACTTCCACCAGCGGCGGCTCCTCGGCGCGGCAGCGGGCGACGGCGAACGGGCAGCGATCGGCGAAGTTGCAGCCGGCGGGGCGGCGCAGCGGATTGGGCACCTGGCCCTCGATGGACGCGAGGCGCACGCGCTCGACGTCCAGGCGCGGGATCGAGCCGAGCAGGCCGACGGTGTAGGGGTGCTGCGGCTCGTCGAAAATCTGGCGCACGCTGGCGCGTTCGACGATGCGGCCGGAATACATCACCGCCACGTCGTCCGCCACTTCCGCGACGACACCCAGGTCGTGCGTGATCAGGATGACCGCGGTGCCGGTCTCCTCGCGCAGCGTGCGCACCAGTTCGAGGATCTGTGCCTGGATGGTGACGTCGAGCGCGGTGGTCGGCTCGTCGGCGATCAGCAGGCGCGGCTCGCAGGCGAGCGCCATCGCGATCATTGCGCGCTGGCGCATGCCGCCGGACAACTTGTGCGGATAGTCGTGGAAGCGCTGCTCGGGTGCGGGGATGCGAACCTGCCGCAGCACCTGCAGCGCGCGCGCCTCGGCGTCGGCCCGCGAGAGCTTGCGATGGCGTTGCAGCCCCTCCACGATCTGGTCGCCGATGGTGAACGCAGGGTTCAGCGAGGTCATCGGCTCCTGGAAGATCATGGCCATGCCGTTGCCGCGCAGGTCCAGCAACTCGCGCGTCGGCGCGCCCACCAGTTCGCGCCCTTCGAAGCGGATCGAGCCGGCGGTGACGCGACCCGGGGGGTTGGGCACCAGGCCTATGATGGACAGGGCGGTCACGCTCTTGCCGCAGCCCGACTCGCCGACAATGGCCAGCGTCTTGCCGGCCTCGACGGAAAAGCTGACGCCGTCGACTGCGGGGAAGCTGCCGTCGTCGGTGGCGAACTCGGTGCGCAGCCCGCGCACTTCCAGGACGGCCATCAGCCCGTGCCTCCGCGTTGCTGGTGGAAGCGCGTGACATGCGCCTCGATCGCGGCGCGATCCGTCAGGCCGACGGGATCGTTGCGGCCTGCCAGGCAGGCCATGAACGGCTGGTACCGCTCCAGGCTCTTGCGATACAGGCGCTGCAGCTCGCGCACCGGCTCTTCGTGGTCGTCGACCCGGATGTCCAGCTGCGGGTAGTCCTCGTCGGCGTGGATGCGCAGCGCGGCCGCCTGCTTGCCGCGCTTGTCGCCGCCGGCTGCTTCGCCGGCCGCCATCGCCGCGAGCAGCCTTTCCGCGAGATCGAGGCCCTTGGTTTGCATGAAGGCGTCGGCCGTGGACTGCACGACCTGGGGACCGGCCAGCATGTTGCCGGCGACGCTGAAGTCGTCTTCGATGCGATGCCCGCACCAATCCACGCATGCCGTGCCCGTCCATGCAGCCGGGCGGCCGCGGGCCGGCAGCACGTGCAGTTGGCGCTGGTCGCGCCCCGCATCGACGGAGGTGAGGCGGTCGATCACGGCCGCGGGCGTGTGGCCTTCGGCCAGCAGCGCGATGCCCTGCGGCCCATACAGCGGGTTCATCAGTGCCTGGGTGGACAGCGCGCCCACGCCGCGCCGCGTGTGCACGCACAGCGCCCCGACGGCGAAGAACCGGCTGGCGATGGCGACGCCCAAACGTCCCGCCTCATCGCGCGCCAGGATGGACCACGTCATTCCCGCCTGCCTCCGGTGTTGCCCCAAGAGAGGGCCGATTCTGGACCCGTGCAGTTTGCATGCCAACCGGGCAAACCAGCAGGCCGGCCGCGCCATAATGACGCCCTCGCCGCCGTAGTTCAATGGATAGAACGAGCGCCTCCTAAGCG
>JAJNBO010000071.1 GCA_021156245.1 Ramlibacter sp.
GTGGGCAACCTGCGCTGGCGGCCGCCGCAGGAGCCGGCGGCCTGGGCGTCGATCCGTGACACCCGGGAGTTCGCTGCCGCTTGCGCGCAGTACGGCCGCATCTACGGCCCCGGCGCCAACAACCGCTACGACGAGACCATCGGGACCACCCTGGGCCAGGCGGTCGGCAGCGAGGATTGCCTCTACCTGAACGTGTGGCGTCCCGCGGGCTCCGCGGACAACCTGCCGGTGATCGTGTTCTTCCACGGCGGCAGCAACGTGTCCGGCTATACGGCGGACCCGATATACGACGGCGCCGCCCTGGCCAAGGCGGCCAATGCCGTGGTGGTCACGCCGAACTTCCGGCTCGGCATCCTCGGCTTCCTCAGCGTCGCCGAACTCAAGACGGGCGATCCGGCCACCGACTCCGGCAACTTCACGCTCCTGGACAGCATCAAGGCCCTGGAGTTCGTGCGGAAGAACGCCGGCGCCTTCGGCGGCGATGCAGACAACGTGACGATCATGGGCCAGTCGGCCGGCGCCATCAACGTGTGGGCGCTGCAGACCTCGCCGCTCATGACGGCACGCACCCCCAAGTTGTTCCACCGCACGGTGCCGTTGTCCGGCGGCATCTCGATGGCCAGCAACCTGCCGCCATTCACCATCCCGACGCTGTCGCCCGCGTCCAGCTATGCGGCGCAAGGCGCCTTGTTGCTGCAGAACCTGGTCATCGCCGACGGCCTGGCCACGGACGCGGCATCGGCCGCGGCATACCTTGCCGGCAAGACGCCGGCGCAGCTGGCGGAGTACCTGCGCGGCCGGAGCACGTCGCAGCTCTTCACGACCTTGCTGACGCGCATGGCGGCGGCCGCCGGCTCGGGGCCGATCCCGGACGGCACGGTCGTCGCCGCGGATCCCATCGCAGCGATCCAGGCCGGCAACTACGTGAAGGTGCCGGTGCTGGCCGGCAACACGCGCGACGAAGGCAAGCTGTTCTCCTCTTTCCTGCCGCTGGTGGGCGGGCCGGGTCCGGCACGGCTGGTGAGCGATGCGCAGCTGTTCTCCAACCACTTCTCGTACGACCCGGATGCAGCCCCGCAGACGACGATCGAGCAGTGGATCGCTCCGTCCTACCTGCCGGCGGCGACGGGCTTCACGTTCCATGCGGACACGCTCAACCGCGTGTTCTTCCTCGCCAGCCGTGACAACGTGCTCGACGCGCTGAAGGCGAAGCAGGCCGACGTCTGGTACTACCGCTTCGACTGGGACGAGCAGCCGGCCCCCTGGAACGACATCTACGGTGCGGTGCACGTCGTGGACCTGCCGTTCATCTTCGGCAACTTCGGGCCTTCGCTGTTCGGCAACGTCTGGTTCAACGAGGCCAACCGGCCGGGTCGGCTGGAACTCTCGGACGCCGTGATGCGCACCATCGCCACCTTCGCGCGCAGCGGCAATCCCAACAACGCGGCGTTGGGCGTGTCCTGGCCGGCCTGGCCGCGCAAGCTGGTGTTCGATGCCACGCCGGAGCACAAGGTGATCAGCGTCGAGTGACGCGCGGGCACCGGAGGAAGAAGGACCATGCCGTTCAGTTCGAACTACGTCACCTGCGCGGGTCGGGAGATCCACTACACGGAGTGGGGCGCGCAGCACCAGCGCACGGTGATCGCCTGGCATGGCCTGGCGCGCACCGGGCGCGACATGGACGAACTGGCGCAGGCGCTGTCCGACCGGTACCGCGTGATCTGCCCGGACACCCTGGGCCGAGGCTTCAGCCAATGGAGCCCCGACCCGGGCAACGAATACCGGCTCGAGTTCTATGCGCGGATCGCGGCGGACCTGCTGGACCGTCTCGAGATCGGGCGCGCGCATTGGGTCGGCACGTCGATGGGCGGCGCGATCGGCACGGTCGCGGCCGCCGGCATCTTCCAGCCCCAGCTGAAGGAGCGCATCCAGAGCCTGGTGCTGAACGACAACGCGCCGCGGCTGTCTCCCGCAGCCGTGGAGCGCATCCGCAGCTATGCCGGGAACCCGCCATCGTTCGCCAGCGTGACCGAGCTCGAGGCCTTCTTCCGGCAGGTGTACAAGCCCTACGGCTGGTTGAGCGATGCGCAGTGGCGTCGCCTCACGGAAACGTCGACGCGCCGTTTGCCCGATGGGCGCGTCACGCCGCACTACGACCCGGCGATGGTCCGCCAGTTCATCGACCATCCGCGCGACTACGACCTGTGGGAACACTACGACGCGCTGCGCATTCCCGTGCTGCTGTTGCGGGGCGTGGAGTCGGACCTCGTGCTGCCGGATGCGGCCGCCGAAATGCTGGAGCGCGGTCCCGGCACGCTGGGCCTGGCGCGCGTGGTCGAGGTGCCCGGCTGCGGCCATGCACCGGCGCTGAACGTCCCGGACCAGCTGGAGCTGGTGCGCTCGTTCATCGAGGCGAGCGACAACGCGCCTTAGGACGCCGCACCCAGCGCCATCGCGCGCCGCTTCTGCGCCGCGAGCGCCTGCACATCCGGCGCCTCCAGCGTGGGCCAGCCCGCCAAATGCTGCTGCGCGATGTGGCCCAGCGCCGCGATCCAGGCATCGTCGTCATTCAGGCACGGGATGTAGTGGAACGTCTTGCCGCCGGCACGCAGGAAGGCGTCACGCGCCTCCTGCGAGATCTCTTCCAGTGTTTCCAGGCAGTCGCTGGTGAACCCGGGACACACGACGTCCACGCGCTTCGTGCCCTTGCGGGCCATGTCCACGAGGGTCGGCTCCGTGTACGGCTCCAGCCACTTCGCCTTGCCGAAGCGGGACTGGAACGTCACGGTGTACTGGGAAGGCTCCAGCGACAGCCATTCCGCCAGCAGGCGCGCCGTCTTGCGGCATTCGCAGTGGTAAGGGTCGCCGAGGTGCAGCGTGCGCTCCGGCACGCCGTGGAAGCTCATCACCAGGTGGTCACCCCGCCCGTGCTCGCCCCAGTGCCGCTGGATGCGCTGCGCCAGGGCCTGCAGGTAGCCGCGATCGTCGTGGTAGCGGTTGACGAAGCGCAGCTCCGGCACGTGCCTGCGGGTGCCGCTCCATTGCGCCACCGCGTCGACGACGCTCGCGGTGGTCGTGCCCGAATACTGCGGATAGGCCGGCAGCACCAGGATGCGCGTGGCGCCCGCGTCCGCCAGGGCGTCCAGCTGGCTCGCCATGGAAGGATTGCCGTAGCGCATCGCGTAGGCCACGCGCACCTTGTGCCCGTGTTCGCCCAGCCACCCTTGCAGGCGCTTCGCCTGGAGCTCCGTCCACACCTTGAGCGGAGAGCCTTCCTTCGTCCAGATCGTCGCGTACTTGGCGGCGGACCTGGATGACCGCAACGGCAGGATCACGCCATGCAGCAGCGGCAGCCACGCGGCGCGAGGGATCTCGACAACGCGGGGGTCGCTGAGGAACTCCGCGAGATAGCGCTTGACGGCCGGAGCCGTGGGCGCGTCCGGCGTGCCGAGATTGCAGAACAGGACGGCCGTGAAGGGGACCTGGCCGTGCGCGTGGGCTCGCGGCGGGGCAGGGCGGTCGGAAACAGGCATGAGGTATTCTCGCCGCCATGCTGGAACCGGGGAAAATCAAGGCCATCTCCATCGACCTCGACGACACGTTGTGGCCCATCTGGCCCGTGATCGAGCGGGCCGAGAAAGCGCTGCACGACTGGCTGGCGGCGCACGCGCCCATGGCGTCCGCCCTGTTCGCCAACCCCGCGGCCCTGCGCGACATCCGCAACGAGATGGGCAATTCGCGTCCCGACCTGAAGCACGACATGAGCGCGCTGCGGCGCGAGTCGATCCGGCTGGCGCTCTACCGGGCGGGCGAAAACCCGCTGCTGGCCCAGGAAGCGTTCGACGTCTTCTTCGCGGAGAGGCAGAAGGTCACGCTTTTCGACGATGCCTTGCCCGCGCTGGAGTTCCTGTCGGAGCGCTTCCCCGTCGTCGCCCTTTCGAACGGCAACGCGGACCTCGAGCAGATCGGCCTGTCCCGCTTCTTCCGTGCCGCCATCCACGCCCGTGAATTCGGCGTCGGCAAGCCGGACCCTCGCATCTTCCATGCGGCTGCCGGCGCCGTGGACGTGAAGCCCGAGGACGTGCTGCACATCGGCGACGACGTCACGCTCGACGCACTGGGCGCGCTGAACGCGGGCATGCAGGCCGCCTGGCTGAATCGGTCCGACCAGCTCTGGCCGCACGAGCAGGAGCCGCAGGTGACGCTGACGGAGCTGGGCGAGCTGCGCGCGCTGCTCGGTTAGCTGCGCGCGCGTGCCTCATTGCGCCGCGGATGCGGCGACGGCTGCGGGAGCTGCCGCTGCCGCAGGTGCCACCGCTGCAGCCGCGGGATACAGCGATCGCCACGCAACCGCGGCGGACGTCTTCCAGGAGGCGGCCATCTTCTGCGCCTGGGCGACCTTCGCGCCGTCGAGCCCGATGCCATCGCGCAGCGTGACCGGCTGCTCCCAGTCAGGGGCCGCGGCCGCGGCGAGGGCGTACCAGGCGTAGGCGGCGACCGGATCCTTGCGGTGCCCCTTCTCGCCGCCGTTGGCGATGTCTCCGAGCAGGACAAATGAGGGCGGGTTGCCGAGGCTTGCCGCCAGCAGGGCGAACTTGCGCCCCTTGTCGAAGTCCTGCACCGCGCCCTTGCCTTCCATGCTCATGAGGGCGAGGTGGTGCAGCCCGGCCGGCAGCCCGGCGGCAGCCGCAACCTTGCAGAAGGGCGTGGCGCGCGCGAACTCGGCGCCGCGGTAGTAGTGCACGCACAGCACGTTGCTGGCCACGGGGTAGCCCGCGGCCACGGCCATGCCGAGGTAGCCGAGTCCCAGCGTCTCGTTCTTCTCCACGGCGAGTCCGGCGTTGCCCTCGAGGTGCGCGCGGCCGAGGGTCACCAGGCCCTGCGGATCGTTCGCCGCGACGGCGTCCTGGCAGTAGCGCAGGTCCTGCTGCGGGGTGGACGCTGCCTTGCGCGCGGCTGCCATCTCGCACAGGGCGCCCAGCACCTGGGGCTGCGCCGGCGCGATCGAGCGGAAGACCTCGGCCGCCTTGCTGTAGTTGGCCTGGTCGTAGAGCGTCCAGCCGTCCTGCGCGGTCGCGGCGTGGGCTGCCTGGGAGGCCAGCGTCGCGAGGAAGACGGCGGCGGCGGTGTGAATCACTTTCATGGAGAACCTCGCGTTCATCGCGCGTTGCGGTTGCGCACGCGCTGGATGCGTTGCTGCAGCGCCAGGGCCGCCCGGTTGGAGGGATCGCTCGCGAGCACGGCCGACACCATGCGGTCCGCCCGGTCGTAGTCCCCTCGCTCGATCAGGTCGCGCACGGTCGCCACCATCTGCCGCCGGTCCTGCCGCGCTGGCTCCTGCCGCTCGAAGGGGCGGGCCAGAGGCTCGGGCCGGCCGCGCGCGTCCTGCGTGATGCGGGGCCGCTGGGCTGCCGCTTCGGCCTGCTGGCGCTGCATTTCCTGGGCGCGTGCCTGTGCTTCGGCTTGCGTCCGGGCTTGGGCGTCGGCGGCCGCTTGCTCCCGCGCCACGCGCTCCTGCTCGGCGCGTGCCTGTTCCTCCGCGGCGCGCGCCTGCGCTTCCTCCACGGCCTTGCGCTCCTGGATCAAGGACTGCGCGCCGGTCTGCAGCGACGCGGCGACCGTCAGTGCCTCCTTGCGTGCCTTGTCCACGTCGTCGGCGGGCAGCAGGGTGTCGAGCTTGATGGCGGCGATCGAATCCAGCTGGGACGGGGCGCCGGGGCGCATGACGAACACCACGGCGGCGGCCCCGATGGCCACCGCGGCGGCCGCGCCGCCGATGAGGGCGGCCTTCGGAAGGCCGCGCGGTGCTTGCTGCGCCGCTCCCGCCTTCTTCTGCGGGGCAGGGCCCTTGAGCAGGATGCGCTTGGCGTTCTCCGTGCCGAGCGAGCCGTCGGCGAGTCCTCGCGCCGCATCCACGAACGGGCCGGCGGGATCGGCCTCCAGGTAGCGGGCCGCGTATTCGCTGGCGGTCTGCGCGTTGCGGGTCACGCCCACGCCGCAGAAGTAGAGCAGGCCGCAATAGAAATGCGCGGCACGGTGTCCGAGATCGGACGCGTCCAGCAGGCGCGCCGCCGCCATGCCGAAATCCTGTGCGCCGGAGGTTCCGCGCAGGTAGCCCATGCCTTCGGCGAACACCTGGGGGGGCAGGGGGCGGTCGCTCGCGGCGGGTTTCTGTTGCGGGGCCAGGGCCGGGTCGGCCGTCAGGGTGGTGTTCATGGTCAAGCCCTTTTCCACTGGGAGATCTGCCGACGCAGGACGGCGGCTTGCTGGGACAGTTGCGGCAGTTGCGGCACGGCGTGCTCGTCCTGCGGCAGGCTGCCCGCGGTGGCCGCCCACCGCATCAGTTCACTGAATAGCGGCGCCACGTCCGCGCCGGTCGCATGCGACGGGAAGAAGCGCACTTCTTCGGCAAGGGCATCCAGGGCGCGCACGAAGACGGCCGCCTCGGCCGCGGAGTGCGATCGCCACGTGATGGCCAGCTCCTGCAGTTGCGCCGAGACGCGCGCCTTCCGATGGCCCACCAGGTCGGCTTGCGACTCGCGTTCCTGCGCCGCGGGCGCGGCGAAGGCGGTGGCGGTCCACACCACCGCCAGCAAGACGTAGAGAAGGATCTGGCCGGACCAGAACCAGCGGTACGGCAAGCCGGCATACGTCGCGACGAACAGCAGCGTGGAGGCAGCCGCCACCATGCCGAGATACGACGAGACGACCAGCGTGCCGAACGCACCGCCGGCGCGTGCGCGTGCGGCGCAGAGGGCCGCATAGCCGCTCACCAGCGCATAGGCGAACAGCGTCGCGAGCGTGGCGCCGAGGTGGTGGTTGCCGGCCGCATCGGACAAGCCGGTGTCGTCGTACGGCAGCCAGACCCGGCTGAGGACGCCGATGGCGATGCAGAAGACGGCGCCGAGGCCGAGCGAAAGTCCTGCGGTCATGGCGCAGCTCCGGGTTTGGTGGGTGTTCCGCATTCGCCGCAGAACTTCGCGCCCGGTGCCAGCTTGGCGCCGCAGTTCTGGCACTTGGGCGCGACGGCCGTGCCGCAGTTGGAGCAGAAGGCCGCGCCGGAAGCGAGCGCGCTGCCGCAGGACACGCAAGGCGGTGTAGCCGACGCCGTGGAGGAACCGCAGCTCGGGCAGAACTTGGCGCCGGCCGCCACCGGCGACTGGCACTTGGGGCAGGGCGAGCCGGCTGCCGCCGGCGCCGGGGTCGGCGGCACGGCGGGCTGCGCGTTCAGTTGCGGCGTGATGGCCTGCGCCATCTGGGCGCCGAGGGCGCCGCCGAGCGGGCCGCCGACGCCGAAGCCGACGCCCAGTCCGACTGCGGCCGCAGCCATGTTGTTGCTGCCGTCGAGGCCGTTCTCCGCCGCCGTGAAGCCGGCCGCGCCTTCCAGGGCGTTGAGCGAGCGCTCCTGCTGGTAGGTGTAGCCGACGATGCTCATCTCGGCGCGCTTGGCCAGCGCGGCGCGCAGGGTCTCGATCGACTGGTCGCCTTCCTGCACGTCGATGCCGTTGACGAAGAAGTTGACCAGCTTCAGGCCGAACTCTTCCAGCGCCTCGCGCAACGACTCCTGGATGGCGGCGGACAGGTCGGTGAGGTGGGCGGAGATCTCGAGGATGGAGACCTGCTTCTTCACGATCTCCCGCGCCACCACGGTCTTGGCCACCGTGATGATGAGGCCGCGGAAGTAGTCCTGCAGGCGCTCCCGGTCGAAGTCGGGCATCGCGCCCACCAGTTTCACCAGGAACTTGCGCGCGTTCTCGATCTGCACGCCGTACTGGCCGCGGGCCAGCACCGGGATCATGATGTGGTACTGCGGGTCCTTCACCAGGATCGGCTCGCGCGTTCCCCACTTCACGTCCAGCGGGATCGCCTTGTTGACGAACCAGACCTCCGCGGTGAAGGGCGAGCGGCCGAACGGCAGGCTCAGGAGGTTCTTCAGGACCGGAAGGTTCTCGGTCTTCAGGACGTGGCGGCCCGGGCCGAAGGGACCGTCCATCGAGCCGCTGCGGTAGAGCACCGCCTCCTGCGATTCGTTGACGATCAGCTGCGTCCACGTCGACAGCTCGGTCTCCGGGAAGCGCCACGCGTACAGGCGATCGGTGTATTGCGGCGCCGACCACGCCACGACGTCGATGATGGCCATGTCAGCCCAGCAGCGCGATGACCACGACGTATGCCAGCATGAAACCGATGGCGACGCCCCAGTTGAACTTGCCCCGCACGGGCGCCAGCCGCTCGGCGTTCACGGCGACCTTGTACGAATAGAAGATCACCAGCACGGCGAACAGGAGGCCTGAGACGCCGACGTACGCGAAGGTGAGGACGCGCGCGACGATGTCGCCGACCAGGAAGATGAGCGCCAGCCCGAGGGCCGGGCGCAGTGCGCCGTAGCCGGCGAGCCAAGCGAGCGGGAAGAAGAACGCCAGCCACCGGATCGGGTGCGCCGCCGGCGCGTTCCAGAGGCGGAAGACCAGGTCTTCGGGGTGGGGCCAGACCGACGAGGGCTGCGCATTGCCCCCGGCCGGCTGGGTGGCGACCGGCGCCACGGTGGCTGCGGCCTTGTGGGGCGCGCTTCCCGCCGCGGCCGCAACCGCGCTGCCGCAATAGTCGCAAAACTTCGTCGACGCGGACATCTCCGCGCCGCATGCCAGGCACTTCATGGGCACTCCCTCCTCGATCCCGCATGCCAGGCACTTCATGGGCACTCCCTCCTCGATCCTGCTCTCTTGTATCGCTCTGATTTCTAGGGCGTTTCAGCGATCGTCACACAATTTGAAACAATCACCATACCCCGTTCGGGTGAGGCGTGGCTTGCGTGCCACCGCGTTGCGCGGCGTGCGATCAGGAGCGCGGAAGGGCGTCGACGACCTGCAGCGCCGAGCGGATGGCGCCTTCCAGCGTGGCGGGATACGGGCCCTCCACGTAGTCGCCGCAGGCCCAGAGACCCGATGCGATCGCGTGCGACGGACGCTGCATCAGCGGGACACAGGCGAACGTGGCGCGCTTTTCCACCACCGTCTGCAGCGGCTGCACGTCCCAGCCCAGCGCGCGCGCCTGCGCCAGGACGGCCTGCTCGATCGCCGCCTTGTCCGCTGCGCTGGCACTGACCACGAAGGCGAGCAGCCCCGCGGGGCCACCCAGCTGGCTGCGGTCGAAGACGAACTGGGCGGGCGCATGGGGGCCGGTGCGCAGCGCCAGCATCGGCAGGGGCAGTCGCGGCCCGCCGGTCGTGTACACGGTGGCGATTGCTTCGAAGGCGAGCGCCTGCGCGCATCGCACCCAGGTCGCAGCCTCGATGCCGCTGCCGGCGGCCAGCCGCGCCGCTTCCGTGGAGGGCACCGCGAGCACCACGTCGTCGAAGGCGGCGCCGTCCACGCGCCATCCGCCGGCATCGCGCTGCAGCGCGTGCACGCGTTCGCCGATGCGCACGTTGGCGCCGCGCGCGGTCAACCAGGCCGCGGCCGCTTCCGGCAGCAGGCGTCCGAGGTCCTGCTTCGGCAGCAGCAGGTTGGATCCGCGCCACGGCGGGTGCCCGCGGCCGAACAGGCTGTCCCGCAGCACGCGCAGGAACACCTGGCCGCTGGCGCGCTCGGCCGGCGTGTTCAAGGCCGCTACGCACAAGGGATCGATCAGGTCCTCGCGCACGCGCGGAGTCAGCGAGCGCGTGAGTTCCGAGACCGTCGTGTCCGGTGCGCAAGCGAATCCCGCGACCTGCCAACCGGTGGCCGCGCGCAGCAGCGAGAACCTGTCGCGCCAGCTCCATCCGGACGCGCGGAGGATGCCCGCGGCGGCGTCCAGCGGACTTGGCCAGTCCGGCAGCGCGATGCCGAGACCCTGCGGGTCGCGCAGTTCGAGCGGCACGCGGAGGAGCACGTCGGCCGGCCGCACGCCGATCTTTTCCATCAGCCGCAAGGTCTCGACGTAGGCGCCGATCAGCATGTGCTGGCCGTTGTCCACGCGTGCCGTGCTGCCGTCGGGCAGCTGCAGCACCAAGGTGCGCGCGCGGCCACCGGGGGTCCGCGCGGCCTCGTACAGGGTCACGTCAAGCCCGCGCTCCACGGCGACGACCGCGGCCGCGAGCCCGGCCCAGCCGGCGCCGACGATGGCGACGCGGCGCGGCACTACAGGCGTCCGAGCGCCTGCACCTTCCACGCCAGCCACAGCTTGCGGACGGGCGTGAGGCTGATGCGCTGGTGGAGCACCTTGAAATCGTCGGCCTCGATCTCGCGCAGCAGGGTGCGGTAGATGCTCGCCATCATCAAGCCCGGCTTCTGCGCCCGGCGATCCTCGGCCGGCAGCAGCGCCAGCGCTTCGTCGTAAAGCGCGTGCGCGCGTTGGGCCTGGAACCGCATCATCGCCACGAAGCGGTCCGAGTGCTTGCGCTGCAGGACCTCGTGCGCCTTCACGTCGAACTGCTGCAGTTCGTTGACGGGCAGGTAGATGCGTCCGCGCATCGCGTCCTCGCCCACGTCGCGGATGATGTTGGTGAGCTGGAAGGCCAGGCCCAGCTTCCGCGCGTACTCCGTGGTCGCGGGTTGCGTCTGCCCGAAGATGCGCGCGGCCACCTCGCCGACCACGCCGGCCACCAGGTGGCAGTAGCGCTGCAGCGCGGGGAAGTCGAGGTAGCGCGTCTGCTCCAGGTCCATCTCGCAGCCACGGATCACGGCCAGCAACTGCGCCTGCTCGATGCCGAAGGCCGGCACGTGCGGCATCAGCGCCTGCATCACGGGGTGCGACGGCTGGCCGCCGAAGGCCTTGGCCACCTCCGATTGCCACCAGGCCAGCTTGGTGCGGGCGACGCCGGGGTCGGTGACCTCGTCCACCACGTCGTCCACCTCGCGGCAGAAGGCATAGAAGGCGGTGATGGCGGCGCGCCGCGGCGGCGGCAGGAAGAGGAAGGCGTAATAGAAGCTGCTGCCGGATGCGGCGGCCTTCTGCTGGACGTACTGTTCTGGCGTCATGCGTGCGAGGTCTCGGCCCTGATTCTCACATCCAGGCGCTGCGCCACAGGATGGGCGCCGCATCCAGCGGCCCGATCTTCGGCCGGACCGCGAACGTCCGGTACCGGAGGGCCGCGATGCGATCGAGGATGCGCAAGCCGCCTTGCACCACCAGGCGCAGTTCCCAACCGGCCCGTCCGGGGACGCGATGCACCAGCGGTGCGCCGGCCAGCATCATCCCGCGCGACCACTCGCAAAGCTCCGCCACCAATTCCGGTGCGCGCGGGTGCGCGGCCCACGTCGCGGGCGCCGCTGGATCGATCCCGTAGCGGCGGCAATCGTCCACCGGCAGGTAGTAGCGACTGCGCGGCACGTCCACGCCGAGGTCCTGCCAGAAGTTGATCAATTGCAGCGCGCTGCAGATCGCATCGCTCTGCTGCAATGCGACCGCGTCGCCGACGCCATACAAGTGCAGGAGCAGCCGGCCCACGGGGCTGGCGGACCGCTCGCAGTAGGCCAGGAGCTCCGCGCGGTCGGCATAGCCGGCCCCGTCGCGGGTCTTGCAGACGTCCTGCGTGAAGGCATCGAGCAGGTCGAACAGCGGCTTGGCAGGCAGCGCGAAGTCCCGGACCGCTGCGGCAAGCGGGCTGAACACCGTGGGCCACCGCCGAGGTTCCGAGCTTCCCGACAGGCAGGCGGCGAGTTCGGCGCGATAGACCTCCAGCTCGGCGATGCGCTCGCCAGCGGACGCGGTTCCCTCGTCGGCGATGTCGTCCGCGGTCCGCGCGAACCAGTAGATCGCGGCGATCGGGGGCCGGAGCCGGGGAGGGCAAAGCCAGGACGCGACCGGGAAGTTCTCGTAGTGCTCGGCCGGGTCGCGCCGGTTGTCGGGAGGCGGGGTCACGGGCGGGATTGTCGCTTGACAAGCTCGGCGGCATTTTCTAGATTACTAACCGGTCAGTCATTAACTCCCAGCTAAGAGTTGGTGCCTATTCTTCGACCCCTGACTTCACGGTTCCCCTGCGATGAAAGTTCTAATCCTGCATCGCGTCCCCGCGTGGGCCGCCACCGTTGCCACGGCTTCGCTCCTGCTGGGATGTGCGCGCACGGAGCCCCCGGCCGAGCCCGTCCGGGCGGTCAAGGTGATCACGATCGGCGTGGCTCCGTTGCAATCCACGCACGAGTTTTCCGGGGAGGTCCGTCCGCGCGTGGAATCCCGACTCGGTTTCCGCGTGGGCGGCAAGATCACGCAGCGCAGCGCCGAGGTCGGCCAGCACGTGAAGGCCGGCACGGTGCTGGCCCAGCTCGACCCGCAGGACTACCGGCTGGCCGCCGACGCGGCCCGCGCCCAGGTGGCGGCGGCCGTCACGAACCGGGATCTCGCGGCGGCCGATTTCAAGCGCTACGTCACCTTGCGCGAACAGAACTTCATCAGCGGCGCGGAACTGGAGCGGCGCGAAGCCACCCTGAAGGCGGCCCAGGCCCAGGTGGAACAGGCGCAGGCGCAGCTCGCGTCGCAAGGCAACCAGGCGCGCTATACGAACCTGGTGGCGGACGTGTCCGGCGTCGTCACCGCGGTCGAAGCCGAACCTGGCCAGGTGGTGTCGGCCGGCACGCCGGTCGTGCGCATT
>JAJNBO010000072.1 GCA_021156245.1 Ramlibacter sp.
AGCGATTGCCAGAGGTTGGTGACGAACGAGGGCAGGGTGAGCAGGCTCGCGGCCTGGGGAACGGGCATGAGCAAGCCGAGGAAGCCCATCGCGAAGGTCGGCAAACCCATTCCGAGCACGCCCTTGACGAAGCCGGCGGCGAAGAAGATCGCACTGACGATGACGAAGAAGGGCAGGTGGTCGTGGAGCATGGCCACGCCAGTTTCGGGGCACGCGCTCGATCGCACCATCAATGATTGGTTGAGGGTCGCGACGCCGGCGTGCGGATAATGGGAGATGCACTTCGGCTGGACCGACCTCCAGATCTTCCTGCACGTGTGCGAGGCCGGCAGCATGACCGGTGCGGCGCAGCGTTGCCACCTGACGCTCGCCGCCGTGAGCGCCCGCATCCGCGGCCTGGAGGAGTCGAGCGGCATCGTCCTGCTCACTCGGGGAGCGCGGGGCGTCGCGCCCACCGCCGCAGGCGTGGTGCTGGCCTCGCATGCCCGGCTGGTGCTCGAGCAGGTGCAGCGCATGGAGCGCGACCTGGTGCATGCGCGGGAAGTGCCGCAGCAGCCTGTCGTGATCCTCGCCAACAGCGCCGCCCTGGCGCGACCCTGGGCGTCCGCATTGGGGGAGTTCGACCACGCGCCCATCCTCGTGCGCGAAAGCCCGAGCGAGGTCACGGTGCAGTCCCTCCGGTCCGGCGCCGCCGACGTGGGCATCGTTTCCGATGCAGTCGATGCGCGGGGACTGGCGAGCCTGGACCTCGGGCCCGACCCGCTGGTGCTGGTCGTCCCGCAAGCCCATGCCTGGGCGTAGCGCGCAAGCGTCCGCTTCCACGAAGTCGTGCAACTGCCCTGGATCGCATGGGGCGAGCAGAGTGCGCTGTCCACGCACCTCCTGCTGCGCGCCGCCGCTTGCGGCGCGGCGCTGGTGCCGCGCTTCACCCACCCTGGCGCCGGCGCCGTCCTGCACCTGGTCGCCCGTGGACTGGGAGTCACCGTGCTGCCCGAGGCGGTGGTCCACCAGCATCGGGGTGTGGACGGATTTGCCTGCGTCCGCCTCGAGGAGCCCTGGGCCCTTCGGCGATTGCGGGTTTGTCACTCGGGCAATGGCGACGCGATCCGAACGAAGATCGCGGAGAGGATCGCCGGGCGCTGGCATTGACCGATCACGTCATGCCTCAAGGTTCGTACGTCTGCCCGTCGAACGCGATCAGGCAGAACCCGTGCCCGAACGGATCCGCAAAGGTGATGCAGCGGGAGCCCTTCCAGTCCACGCGCGCCGCCTGCTGCACCGCGCCGGCGTCCACGGCCCGCTTCACTGCCGCATCGAGGTCGTCGACCACGAAATCCATGTGCACCGGCGTCCAGTGCCGTCCGTAGTCGCGCGCGGCCGGAATCGATGCGCCTGGTGAGGAGCCCTGGTCGTTCTGCAGCAGGTAGATCACCGAGGACGCGCCGACCAGCTCGGCAACGTCGCCATCCAGCGTGCGGCTGTGCCGCAGCCCGAGCGCCGCCGCGTAGAAGGCGATGGCGGGCGCGAGATCCGGGACGTCGATATTGATGATGACGCGCATGGTGTGTGCCTCACGTCGGCTGCAGCAGGCGCGCCAGCTCGCCCAGATCCGCCGGCTTCACCAGGTAGTGGTCGAAGCCCGCTTCGCCGCCGCGGTTCCTGTCGTCCGCGCTGCCGTAGCCCGTGAGGGCGATGAAGGTCGCGGCGCTGCCGTTGGCGTGGGACCGCAGGCGGCGCGCGAGCGTGTAGCCGTCCATGCCGGGCAAGCCGATGTCCAGCACGAACACGTCGAACGGCGTCTGCGGGATCGCCGCGACGGCGTCCCCGGGCTCGTGCACCACCGTCACGTCGTGGCCGAGGCTTTCCAGGAGCATGCCCAGCGTCTCCGCGGCATCCTTGTTGTCGTCGACCACCATGACGCGCAGCGCCCGCACGGCCTGCGGGATGTCGGCGCTCGGACTCGCCTTGGACGATGCGGGCGCGCTGGCCTGCATCAGTGGCAGCGTGACCGTGAAAGTGCTTCCCTGTCCCGGTCCCGCGCTTTGGGCGGCCACGCGGCCGCCGTGCAACTCCACCAGGCTCTTCACGAGCGCAAGCCCCAGGCCCAGGCCGCCCTGTGCGCGGTCGGGCGTTCGCTCGCCCTGGGTGAACAGGTCGAAGACATGGGGCATCAGCTGCGCGTCGATGCCCATTCCCGTGTCGGTGACCCGCACCTGCGCATCATCGCCCAGCGTCATGGCGACGGAGAGGGAGCCGTTCGGTTGCGTGTACTTGGCTGCGTTGGTCAGCAGGTTGGAGACGACCTGCACCAGGCGCGTGCGGTCTCCCAGCACGCGGACGTCGCCCGATGGCATGCGCGTGGTGAGCTGGTGGCCGCGCGACTCGATCAGGGGGCGCACCTGCTCGATGGCGGCGCCCAGCACCGATTTCAGCTCCACCGGCTCGCGTTCGAGCTCGACGAGGCCGCGCGTCACGCGCGACACGTCCAGCAGGTCGTCCACCAGCTCCGTCATGTGCCGCACCTGCCGCTCGATGATCGCGGCGGAGCGCTCGACGCGCGTGCGGTCGAACGGCGCTGCCTTCAGCAGCTGGGCCGCGGTGCTGATCGGCGCCAGCGGGTTGCGCAACTCGTGCGCCAGCATGGCGAGGAAATCGTCCTTACGGCGATTGATCGCCAGCAGCTCGTCGCGCGCGCGCTTCTGCTCGTCGATGTCGGTGCAGGTCCCCATCCAGCGCACGATCTCCCCTTGTTCGTTGCGCACGGGGAGCGCCCGCCCGAGCACCCAGCGGTACTGGCCGGACCGGTGCCGCAGCCGGTACTCGATCTCGTACGGCTGGCCGGTCTCCAGGCTGTGCCGCCACACCTGCCAGGCGCGCGGTTGATCCTCCGGGTGGAACATGTCGTTCCAGCCGGCGCCGTCGGTGGTGCCGGACGGCACGCCGGTGAACTCGTACCACTGGTGGTTGTAGTAGTCGTGGTAGCCGTCCGGCAGCGTCGACCACACCATCTGCGGCATCGCGTCCGCGATCGTGCGGAACTGCGCTTCGCTCGCACGCAGCTTGCGCTCGGCGAGCAGGCGCTCCGTCACGTCCTCGTGGATCAGCATCACTTCCGCCACGGCACCGTCGGGGCCCTTGATGGGCCGCGCGGTGGCTTCGACCCAGCGCGCATGTCCAGGCTTGCCCAGTTCCGCCGGATCGTAGTGGACGGCCGGCAGCCGCACGGCTTCCTCCCCGGCGAAGGCCCGGCGCAGGTGCGCGGTCACGCCCTTGGCTTCGAGCTGCGGGTCGGCCAGCATGTTGTAGCCGGACAGCACGAACTGGAGGAGCGGGTCGCCGTCATGCGCGCCCCACAACTCCTTCCAGGCGTGGTTCACCATCAGCGTGCGGCCGTCCACGGAGAGCAGTTGCACGCTGAAGGGTGCCTGCTCGAAGAGCGTCTGGAATCTCTGCTCGGTCTGGACGTCGGCGGCGGGCGGCGTTGGGCTGGGCACCGGCACATTCTGCCCGCTGCACTTCCTGTCGGGCGACGTCCGCTGCCTCATCGGAGCACGTAGCTCGCCAGCACTGCTTGCACCTCGTAGATGCTCAGCTTCTTGTTGAACTGCTTCTGGATCGGCACGGGCGAGCCGGAGATCCAGATCTTGAGCTCGGCCTCCAGGTCGAAGGTCCCTGCCGTTTCCACGCTGAAATGCGTGATGCTCCTGTACGGGATCGAGTGGTACTCGACCTTGCTGCCGGTCATGCCCTGCTTGTCCACCAGCACGAAGCGCTTGTCGGTGAAGACCAGGTAGTCGCGTATCAGCTGGTAGGCGTGCTGCACCGACTCGCCTGGCGCCAGGATCTGCCCAAACTCATGCTGGATCTTTGCCGGATCGATCTTGGACGCGTTGCCCAGCATGCCGTCGAAAAGTCCCATGGGGCCTCCTGTGTACGCGCGTTTATACAGGGGCACCGGCCGCGCTAAGCTTGTCCCGTGTCCAAGACGCCCTGGATCGTCCTGCTGCTGGCGCTCGCCGCGCTCGCGTGTTATGCGCTGGTGCTCGCCTTGCTGTGGTGGCGGCAGGAGAGCCTGCTGTTCTATCCGGTGCCGCTGCCGGCGGAGCAGCGCCTGGCCCCTGCGCCGGACATCCAGGAGCACGCGGTGGACGTTCCCGGCGCGCGCCTGTCCGTGCTGCACCTGCAACGCCCCGGGGCGCGCGGCCTGGTGTTCTTCCTGCACGGCAATGCCGGCAACCTGCAGGGGTGGTTCTCGAACACGGACTTCTACCGGGAGGCGGGATACGACCTGGTGATGATGGACTACCGCGGCTTCGGCAAGAGCACCGGCCGCATCGCCAGCGCGGACCAGTTGCGCGAGGACGTGCGCGCGGTCTGGACACTGGTGGCTCCGCAGTACCGTGGGCGCAAGGTCGTCCTGTACGGCCGCTCCCTCGGCACGGGCCTCGCGGCCGATCTCGCGGAGGAGCTCAGTGCGCAGGGCCGGCCACCCGACCTCACGGTGCTGGTCTCTCCCTACACCAGCTTCCGCGCCCTGGCGGCGGAGTTCTACCCATGGGTGCCGGGCGCGCTGCTTCGCTATCCGCTGGAAACCGAGAAGCACCTCCCCGGCATCAACGGGCCCGTGCTCCTGGTGCATGCGGAACAGGACACCCTGATCCGCGGCCATCACCTGCAGCGGCTGCAACAGGTGCTGCCCGGTGCGCGGGTGCTGCTGGTGCCCCGCGCGGGCCACAACGACCTGCACGAGTCGCCGGTGTACCGCGAAGGACTGCGGCGGGCCCTGGGCGCGCTCTAGCGACCCCCGCGCACCATCGACAGCACCTTGCCCACGTCCATCGTGCGCGCCTGTTGCTGCATCTGCGGCAGGTAGCGGCCCTGCAGGCCCTGCGCTTCGTTCGAGATGCTGGCGTACGCATCCTTCAGCATCTGCGTGGACAACGTGCGGCCGCCTGCGTAGTAGCGCTTGGCCACGTGCCCCAGCGCATACGTCGCCGCGAAACTCATGCCGGAACTGACGGCCTGCTGCCCGACACCGCGCACCAGTCCGCCACCGAGGCGCCCGAGCAGGCCGCCCAGCAGCTTGCGACCCGCTTGCTCCAGGTACTGCGACGTCAGGCCGACGCCCACCGTCGCGAGGAAGTCCTTGATGTGGCCGGAGTCGAGTTCGTAGCCGTACGACTGGCCGATGCGATACACCATGCGCATCTGCAGCGGGATGATGGCCATGGTCGACAGCGTCTCGGGCAGCAGCTCCAAAGCGCCGTTGGTGATGGCGGCGTTCAGGATCAATTGGTCCAGCTCCTGCTCGCTGACCTTGGCGGTGCGCACCCCCGTGCATTCCGCGGCAGGAATCGGCCCGTCGACCGGAGAGGCGGCGACCGCGTTGGCGGTCTCTGTGAACTCCCTTGCACGGCCCGCATCCAGGCTCAACTTGCCGCGCAGTTCCTCGAGGAACTTCTGTTCGGGGACCGATTGCACGCCATCGGCATCGCAAACGCACACCGCCATCTCGTACGCCAGCTGGCGCGCCTCCATCGACTGCAGGGCCCCGGCTGCACCCGCCATGTCGACGCGCTTCATCAGCACGTCCTGCACCAGGGTGGGCAGGTGCACCGCGTCCGAATGCGCCAGCGCGTCGGCGATCCGCTTGACCTCGGCGCGCTCGCGATCGTGCTTGTCGCCGTCCGCGAAGGCGGCCATCAGGCTGAGGGAGAGAATGGCTTGCGTTTCCGTTTGTGTCATCGAAGGCTCCGTTCGGACCAGCCAGATAGAGTGCGGGGCCCCGCGCGGGTTCCCCCGATAATTCCTGGATGGACCTCCATCTCGTCCAGCCAACCCCCGAGGTGAGCGCCTGGGTGGCCAAGGGCGTGCACGTCGCGTTCGACAGCCCGGGCGTCCAGCCGTTGCCTTGCCACTTTCCGGCCCTCGTCGAAGGCGGGCTCACCCTGGTGGTGGAGGGCCGGTTCCTCGTCAAGGATGCCTCGGGTGCATTCGTGCCGCTGCCCGCCGGCTTCCTGGGCAGTGCACGTGCGGTGCCCGTCACCCTGTATCGCACGCCCAGGATCCGCTTCGCCGGCCTGCGGCTCACGCCGGCGGGAACGCTCGGCCTGCTGCGATCCAGCCCGCTGTCCCTGCCGCACCAGATGGCCGATGCGTCGCATGTCTTCGGTCACGCCTGGGACCTGCTCGTCGAGCGCGTCCGGGAAGAAGAAGCAGATCCACGCCGCCGCATCGCCTCCTTGATGATGTTCGCGCGCGAGCGCTTGCGGGAGGAGGTGCATCTCGAGCGGATGCGACGCGCCACGCTGCTGCAGCAGGCCGCAATGCGCGTGGCCACCCCCGCGGATGCCGTCGGACTTTCGGTGCGGCAGTTCGAGCGGGTGTTCGCCGGCACCTTCGGCCTGGCGCCCAAGCTGTTCCAGCGGGTGGCACGCGTGGAAGGCGTCCTGCGCGACGCCCTGGTCACCGGCGCCAGGGATGCCGGCCTCGCATTGCGGCACGGTTACTACGACCAGTCCCACATGGCCCGCGATCTCCGCATGCTCGCCGGGGCTTCACTCGGCGAGCTGATGGAGAGCACGCGCCGCCCGGAATCCGAGAACTGGGCGCTTGCGGTCGGTACGTGGCCGGGCGCCGGCAGCGCCTAGCGCGTGTCGCTTTTTTCCTATCGGCCGCGGTGCGCGCCGCCTAGGATGCCGGGCCATGTCGCCCAAACATTCCACCCGCATGCTGTACGTCCTGTCCATCGCGGGCCTGGTCGTGCCCTGGTACTTCAACGTGGCCTTCCTGCTGGAAGGCGGCAGCTTCGCGCCGGGGCCCTTCGTGGCCGCCGTGTCGGCCAACAAGCTGGTGGCCGGCATCACCTGGGACGTCTACCTTGCAGCCGCGGCGTTCTCGGCCTGGCTGCTGCGCGATGCGCCCGCGGCCGGTATCCGCCGGCCGTGGCTCTTTGTCGCCGCGACGTTCGGCGTCGGGCTCGCGTTCGCCTTGCCGCTGTATCTTGCCATCCGGCAGCGGCAAGCGAGGAACTAGCTCAGGTGCTTGCCGACGAGTCCGGTCATCTCGAACATCGTGACTTCGTCCTTGCCCATCACGGCCTTCAGCTTCTCGTCGCAGAGGATGTTGCGCTTGTTGGCCGGATTCTGGAGGTTGTTTTCCTTGATGTACGTCCACAGCCGCTTGGTGACTTCGGTGCGCGGCACGGGCTCGGGGCCGATCACGGCCGCGAGTTGCGGGCTGGGCTTGAGCGCCTTCATGAAAGCCGAGTTGGCCTTGGGTGATACAGGTTGATTCATTTTTGGCTGCCTTGGATGCGGAAACCGGCAGGATACGCGAGCTTGGCCCGGAGCCGGTCACAACCCGAACAGGAGCGACCGGTGCGCGGCCGTACCGGCCATGGCGCCATCGCCGACCGCCATCGCCACGTTGCCCGCCGCACGCGCCACGTCGCCGCAGGCGAACACGCCCGGCACCGACGTGTCCTTCATCGGTCCGGTCTTCACGAACATGCCCAGCGGCCCTTCCTCGTGCTCGCAACCCAGCTGGGCCGCAAGCGGCGAGGAGGGCTGGGTGCGGCTGGCGGTGAAGAGGCCCGCGAAGTCGAGGCTGCGTCCGTCCACCAGGACGACGCGGGCGGTATCGGCGATGCGTTCGATGGCCGTCGGCTCGATGGTGACGCCGCGCGCCGCCAGTCCTCTGGCGTCCTCTTCGCCGAGCGTCATGGCGCTGTTGAGGAAGAACGTCACGGCACCCCATTCGGGCAGCAGCTGGGCCTGGTGCAACGAGACCGGGCTCGTTGCGATCACGCCGATGCGGCCCTGTTGCAGCTCGTAGCCATGGCAGTAGGGACAGTGGAAGACGCTGCGCCCCCAGCGATCCGCCAGCCCCGGAATCTCCGGAAGCGCATCGGCTACGCCCATCGCCAGCACCAGGCGGCGGGCTGCTTCTTGGCCTCCGTCCACATGCAAGTCGAAGCTGTCCGCTTCTCCGGTGACCGCGGAGACGGGCTGGTCGAACCATTGCACGGTGGGATAGGCGACCAGCTGCGCACGCGCGTCGGCGACGATGGCCTCGGGTGCGCGGCCGTCCTGCGCGAGAAAGCCATGGGAGCTGGCCGCGAAGCGGTTCCGCCGCAGGCCGGAGTCGAAGATGGCAACGCTGCGCCGGGCGCGGGCCAGTTGCAGGGCGGCAGACAGTCCGGCGAAGCTGCCGCCGATGATGGCCACGTCAAACGTCATGGTGAACCTCGTGCAAGGACCGGTCGCCTTGCGCGAACCGGTGGTGGATGTCTTTCGACAGGGCGGCGAGGGTGACCGCGCCCAGGCGCTCCAGCAGCAACGCCTCCGCATCGCGATAGGCCTGGCCGAGCGCGGCGTTCACCGCCTGTTCGACCAGGCAGCCGGGACTCTCCTCGCGATGCCCCACGGCGAGCAGCTCCGGGGCGCCCACCGCCTCGTGGATGTCGCGCAGCGTGATGTCCTCCAGCGGACAGGAGAGCACCCAGCCGCCGCCATGCCCCTTGGCGGAGGCGACGAAACCCGCATCGCGCAGCCCGGCCATCAGGCGCCGGATGACCACCGGATTGGTCTGCATGGCCTGCGCGAGCCATTCCGAGGTGGCGGGCCTGCCCA
>JAJNBO010000073.1 GCA_021156245.1 Ramlibacter sp.
GGTGTATGCGCAGGCCGGGCATGGGCGGCGCGCATCGGTCTACACCGACTACACCTTCGCCGTGTGGAGCCGGCCGCCGGCGAGCAAGGAAGAAGCGGACGCCGTGCTGGCCGCGATCGCCCGCAAGGAGCCGGCGCAGCCGGGGGGCTTGCAGCTGGTGGCTTTCGCGAAGGCGTATTCGGGGCTGACCGACGAGGAGTTCCGGCAGGTGGACGCCATCATCCGCAAGAACACGATCGAGAAGTTCGGGCCGGTGCGCAGCGTGAAGCCGAGCCTGGTGTTCGAGCTGGGCTTCGAAGGCATCAATCGCAGCACCCGCCACAAGAGCGGCATCGCGGTGCGCTTCCCCCGCATGCTGCGCATCCGCCATGACAAACCGGTGCATGAGGCGGATTCTCTGGAGCAGCTGGAGACGTTGCTGAAGCTTTGAAGACGAAAACAGCCGGACGCAAAGGACGCTAAGGTTTCGCAAAGGACGCGAAGAAAAATCAGAATGGTGTCTTGGCTTCTTTTGCGTCCTTTGCGTATCTTTTGCGCCCTTTGCGTCCGGTATTGAGGGTTTTTCCCCCAGTGTTACAGTCCCAAATGCTCATGAAAGCCGATCCGTCCAGCCAGCTGTCGCCTGCCGTGCCCGACGAGGGGACGCCGGTGTCCGTCAAGATCCGCGAGCGCATCCTGGCGGCGCGCAAGCGTTTCCATTCCAACGACAACATCGCCGAGTTCATCGAGCCGGGCGAGATGGAGGCGCTGCTCGACGAGGTCGAACAGAAGATGCAGACCGTGCTGGACAGCATGGTCATCGACACCACCAACGACCACAACACCAACGACACCGCCCGCCGGGTGGCGAAGATGTACCTGAACGAGGTGTTCCGCGGCCGCTACGTCAAGGCGCCCCCGATCACCGAGTTCCCGAACGCCGAGCACCTGAACGAGCTGATGATCGTCGGCCCGATCACCGTGCGCTCCGCCTGCAGCCACCACCTGTGCCCGGTCATCGGCCAGCTGTGGATCGGCGTCATGCCCAACGAGCACACCAACGTGATCGGCCTGTCCAAGTACGCGCGCCTGGCCGAATGGATCATGGGCCGCCCGCAGATCCAGGAAGAGGCCGTCGTCCAGCTCGCCGACCTGATCATGGAAAAGACCCAGCCCGATGGCCTCGCCATCGTGATGGAGGCGCGCCACTACTGCATGGCCTGGCGCGGCGTGAAGGACCTGGACAGCAAGATGATCAATTCCGTCATGCGCGGGGCCTTTTTGAAGAACTCCGACCTGCGTCGCGAGTTCCTGGCGCTCATCCCGCGCAAGAATTGACGCCATGCTCGTCCGCCTCCTCTACTGCAGCCGCGCCTCGGACACCTCGCCGGAGGCGATCGAATCCATCCTGTCGCAATCGCGCCAGCACAACCCTGTCAGCGGCATCACCGGCATCCTCTGCTACGGGGACGGCATCTTCCTGCAATGCATCGAAGGCGGCCGCATGCAGGTGAGCGACCTGTTCGGGAGCATCCAGAAGGACCCGCGCCACAAGGACGTCGCGCTGCTGTACTTCGAGGAGATCACCGAGCGCCGCTTCGGCGGCTGGAGCATGGGCCAGGTGAACATCTCCAAGTTGAACCACTCCGTGCTCCTGAAGTATTCGGAGAAGGCGGAGCTCGACCCCTACGCCATCCCCGGCAAGGTGTCGCTGTCGCTGCTGGAAGACCTGGCCGCGACCGCCGCGATCTGCGGCCGCAGCTGAAGCACGCCGCCGCATGCCTGCCGGCGCGCTCGGGCTGGTGCTGCTCGCCGGCCTGATCCACGCCAGCTGGAACATCGCCGCCAAGAAGGCGGGCGGCGACATCCGCTTCGCCTTCTTCACCACTGCGATCGTCATCGTGGCCTGGGGCCCGCTCGGCTTGTGGCTCGCCTGGCAGCACGTGCCGGCCTGGGGCACGACCGAATGGGCGCTGGTGGGCGCCAGCGCGGCGCTGCACAGCGGCTACTACCTCTTCCTGCTGCGCGGCTACCGCAAGGCCGACCTCACCGTCGTCTATCCGCTCGCCCGCGGGTCGGGGCCCTTGCTGTCCTCGATGGCCGCGGTGCTGCTGCTGGGCGAGCAGATCTCCGCGCTTGGCGCCTTCGGCATCGCCGGCGTGGTCGGCGGGGTGTTCCTGATCGCCGGCGGGCCGGGGCTGTGGCACCGCAGCCATGACGCGCAGGCGCGCCGCCGGCTGCGCAAGGGCATGGTGTACGGCCTGCTCACCGGCGCCTTCATCGCGGCGTACACGGTGGTGGACGGCTACGCGGTGAAGATCGTGCTGCTCTCCCCCATCCTGGTGGACTACATGGGCGCGGCGCTGCGCATCTTCGTGCTGGCGCCTTCGGTGGCGCGCGACGTTCCGACCGCGCTCAGCCACTGGCGGGCGCAATGGAAGTACGCGCTGTTCGTCGGCATCGTCAGCCCGATCTCGTATGTGCTGGTGCTCTACGCCATGCAGTCCGCACCGCTGTCGCACGTGGCGCCCGCGCGCGAGGTGTCGATGCTGTTCGCCGCGCTGATCGGAGGGCAGTTGCTGGGCGAGGGCGATCGCTGGCTGCGGCTGGTGGGGGCGGGCTGCATCGCCGCGGGCGTGATGGCCCTCGCGCTGGGCTAGCGCGATGATGCTGCTCGGATGCGATTTCTCCAGCACGCCGACACGGCGCAAGCCGATCGTGCTCGCGATCGGCACCGAGGAGGGCGGCCGCGTGCAGCTCGCCCGCATCGAGAGCCTGCAGACGCTGTCCGCCTTCGGCGACTGGCTGCGGCAGCCGCAGCCGTGGATCGGCGGCTTCGACTTTCCTTTCGGGCTGCCGCGCGAGCTGGTGGAGCACCTCGGGTGGCCGACGACGTGGCGCGAGTGCATGCAGCACTATGCGGGCCTCACGCGGCCGCAGATCCGCGAAACCTTCGCCGCCTACACGGCGGCGCGTCCGGTCGGCGGCAAGTTCGCGCACCGCCGCTTCGACAAGCTGGCGGGCTCGAGCCCGTCGATGAAGTGGGTCAATCCGCCGGTGGCGTACATGTTGCACGCGGCCATCCCCTTGTTGCTGCAGGCCGGCGTGCACATCCCGGGGCTGCACGAGGGCGATCCGCAGCGCGTGGCGCTGGAGGCGTATCCCGGGCTGCTGGCGCGCGAGCTGATCGGCCGGCGCAGCTACAAGAGCGACGAGAAGGCCAAGCAGACGCCCGATCGGCTGATCGCGCGCAAGGACCTCGTCACGGCACTGGAGCAGGGCCGCACGCGGCTCGGCTTGCGGCTGAAGCTCACGCACGCTCAGCACGATGCGCTGGTGCAGGACGCCAGCGGTGACCGGCTCGATGCGGTGCTGTGCCTGGTCCAGGCGGCATGGGCGGCGCGCCATGGTGCGCCCGCGTATGGGCTGCCTGCGGACCTGGACCCGCTGGAAGGCTGGATCGTCAGCGCGTGAGCGGCTCGTCCCGCAGCCGCTGTCGCAGCTCGGTCTTGAGCACCTTGCCGTAGTTGTTCTTCGGCAGCGCGTCGACGACGACGTAGCGCTTGGGCCGCTTGAAGCGCGCGATGCGCTCCAGGCAGACGGCATCCAGCGCCGCGGTTTCCACCGCCTGCCCTGGCTGCGGGACGACGAAAGCCACCACCACCTCGCCCCATTCGGGGTCAGGCGCTCCGACCACCGACACTTCGGCGACGCCCGGCGCGAGCAGCAGTACCTCCTCCACCTCGCGCGGATAGATGTTGGAGCCGCCGCTGATCACCAGGTCCTTGCTGCGGTCCTTCAGGGTCAGGAAGCCGTCGGCGTCCAGGCTGCCCATGTCGCCGGTGAACAGCCAGCCGTCGCGCACCGTCGCAGCGGTCGCGTCCGGATCGCGCCAGTACCCGGCCATCACGGTGTCGCCGCGCACCAGCACCCCTGTGCGTCGGCCACCCGCACCTCCACCGGCGTCTGCGCGATTCCGACCGACGCCAGGCGTTCGGCGTAGCGCGGATGCGCGGTGTCCAGCAGCGTGCCGCGCGAAAGCGCCGTCGCCACCATCGGTGTCTCCCCCTGGCCGTAGATCTGCACGAAGCGCGGGCCCAGCACGCGCAAGGCCCGCTTGATGTCCTCCACGTACATCGGCGCGCCGCCGTACACGATGGTCTTGAAGCCCGCTCCGTCCAGGCCGTGGGCTTCGGCATGGTCCACGATCCGCTTGACGATGGTGGGCGCGGCGAACATCGACAACCGCCCGATGCCTCGCCCGAGCGCGAACAGTTCGGCGGGGTCGAAGCCGCCGGACGCGGGCACGACGTGGCGCGCGCCGGCCATCACGTGCGGGATCGCGTAGATGCCGGCGCCGTGCGACATCGGAGCGGCGTAGACGATCACATCCCCGGGCGCGATGGGATCGACGTCGATGAAGTAGGTCAGCCCCATCGTCATCAGGTTGCGATGCGTGAGCATCACGCCCTTGGGGCGGCCGGTGGTGCCGCTGGTGTAGAACACCCAGGCCAGGTCGCCCGGCTGGCGCGCCTCCAGCGCGGCTTCCGCTCCCGCGCACAGGGTGGCGTAGTCCGCGCTGTCGATGTCGATGCAGCGGCCCGGCACGCGCAGGCCGGTGCCGACGTCGGCGCTGACGAACGCCCAGCGGGCCTCCGAATGCTCGGCAATCCACTGCGCCTCGCGCAGGTGCAGCTTGGCATTCACGGGCACGACGGCCAGGCCGGCCCACCAGCACCCGTACAGCAGCTCCAGGTACGCGGGGTGGTTGCGCATGAACAGCACCACCCGGTCGCCGGGCACGAGGCCTTCGGCCCGCAGCGCGCCGGCGAGCCGCGAGGCACGGACGGCGAGCGAGCCGTAGTCGTGGCACAGCCGTTCCCCTTCGTACAGGGCCGGCCGGCGAGGATCCGCCAAGGCGATCCGGCGCAGGGTGTTCGCGAGGTTCATGGCATGATTTTCGCCCCCAATGCGGCCGGCCTGGGCTAGGCTTTGCATTTGCCACAGGAGCGGCCATGAGCGAGTCCCAGCCTCCCGATCCCGCGCTGCCGGAAGTCCGCAAGGGCCAGTGGACCGGCATGGAGTCGCGCGACGTGTTCCGTGAACGCTTCCGCGCGCGCTTCTTCGACCCGGCGTTCCGCGCGGAGGACGAGGCGATCACCCGCCTCGAAGAGCTTGCCTGGCAGGCCTACATGGACGGGCGCAAGGCGCCGGTCACGCGCAAGGCGGGGCCGGAGTTCAAGGACCCGGACTACGACCTGTCGGTGGAGTGGTACGAGGCGCGCCACCGGCTGATCGCCGCGCAGGAGCGCTGGGCGCTGCCCACCACGCGGTCCCGCGTGCTCGTGATCGTGGGTGCGCCGCGCAACGACGGCACCTGCCCGGGCGAGATGTCCAAGACCTTCCGCCTTGCCCGCATCGCGCAGCAGACGCTGCAGTCGGACGGCATGGAGGTGGACTTGCTGGACCTGAGCCGGCTCACCTCCGACTACGACCGGCACATCCATCCCTGCAAGGCCTGCGTGTCCACCGCCATGCCTCTTTGCCACTGGCCGTGCAGTTGCTACCCGAACCACGCGACCAACCAGGTGAACGACTGGATGAACGAGATCTACGAGCGCTGGGTGTCGGCGCACGGCGTGATCCTGTTCACGCCGACGCACTGGTACACGGTCGCCAGTCCGCTCAAGCTGATGATCGACCGGCTGGTGTGCGCGGACGGCGGCAACCCGGACCCGACGGCCACCGGCGGGAAGGATCCCGCCAAGGCCAAGGCGCTGGAGCTGGAAGGCTGGCCGTATCCCAAGCACCTCGCCGGCCGCGTCTATGGCGTGGTGGTCCATGGCGACGTGGCGGGCATCGAGGGCACGCGGCGCATGCTGTGCGACTGGCTGGACTGGATGGGCCTCATCGACGCGGGCGTCACCAGCCGGCTGGATCGGCACATCGGCTACTACGAACCGTATGCCACCAGCCACGACGCACTGGACCGCGACGAGGCGGTGCAGGACGAGGTGCGCAACGTCGCGCGGGCGGTGACGGAAGCAGTGGGCGAATTGCGCGCGGGCCGCCTCAGCGCGCCGGGTCGGACGCTGAAAAAGCCGCGGCCCAAGTAAGCACCGCACGTAACACTACGTAATGGCTTTCCGCAATGCCCCGCGAGGCGGCAGCGCCTAACCTCGCGCCGCGGCTGCCGCTCCGGCGGCCGCTTCGTTGTGGAGACCAACATGAAAAGACGCAGCTTCGCGCTGGCGCTGGGGACGGCGCTCGCGCTGCCGCACGCGCGCGCCCGCACGGCGGACCTGGTGATCGGCCAGGTCGCCCCCTTGTCGGGCGTGCTGGCCAGCACGGGCGCCCAGATGGTGGTCGGAGGCCGCATCTACTTCGAACACGTCAACGCGCGCGGCGGCATCCACGGCCGCATGATCCGCCAGCTGGTGGCGGACGACGGCTACAAGGTGGATGAGACCGTCCGCCTGACGCGCGAGATGCTCGCCAAGCCGGAGGTCGTCGCGCTGTTCGGCTTCGCCGGCACCGCGAACATCGGCAAGCTGCTGTCCGAGCGCGTGCTGGAGCAGGGCGGGGCCGCGCTGGTGGCGCCCTACACGGGCGGCGAGAACCTGCGCAGCCCGTTCAACCCCTGGATCTTCCACATGCGCGCCGGCTATGCCGACGAGACCGAGCACATGGTGCAGCAGGCCACGACGTTGGGCCTGAACCGCATCGCCGTGATGTACCAGGACGACGGCTTCGGCCAGGCGGGCCTGGACGGCGTGCGCAAGGCGCTCGCCAAGCGGCAGCTGCCGCTGGCCGTGGCCGCCGGCTACGAGCGCAACACCGACAAGGTGGAAGAAGCCGTGCGCCGGATCAAGGAGGTCGATGCGCAGGCCGTGATCATGATCTCGATCAACAAGCCGACCGCGGCGTTCGTGAAGCGCTATCGCGAGGTCGGCGGCGGCGCGCAGCTGTACAACATCTCGGTGGTGGACCCGGCGGAGATCGTCAAGCTGGCAGGCCTGAAGAACGCGCACGGCCTGGGCATCAGCCAGGTGGTGCCCTATCCGTACACGCCGAGACTGCCGGTGGTGCGCGAGTACCAGGACTTGCTGAAGCGCCATGCGCCCGACCAGCAGGTGAACTACACGAGCTTCGAGGAGTTCCTCGGGGCGAAGGTGCTGGTGGAGGGGCTGCGTCGCGCGGGACCGAATGCCACGCGCGCCAAGGTGATCGAGGCACTGGAAACCGTGTCCAACTTCGACCTGGGTGGCATCACCGTGAACTACTCGCCGCAGAACCGCGTGGGCTCGCGCTACGTCGAGGTCACGGTGATCGGCAGCACCGGAAAACTCCTGAAATGACTTTCGCAGGCCGGGTCGCCGCAGGCACCCCGGCATCCCTCACGGACTGAGCCGCCCGAACGCCAGCAGCGCATCGGTGTCGGTGCGATACACCTTGAGCAGCGGCCCCTGCTCCAGGGCGCCGGCCTTCTCCAGCACGCGCTCCACCGGCAGTTTGAGCCCGCTGATGTGCAGCGTGATGCCGCGCTCCATGAGCAGCTTGCGCAGTTGCACGAACATCTCGACCCCGGTCGCATCGATGCGGTTGATCGGCTGGGCGAACAGGCAGACGTGCTGCACGTCGGGATGCGCTGCCAGGTGTTCGGCGATCGCCCGCTCCATGGCGCTGGCCGATGCGAAATCCAGCTCCGCGTCCATGCGCAGGCCATAGAGCTGCGGCGCCAGCGGCGGCAGGTTCCACAGCTCGCGGTCGCGCAGGCTGCCGTCCGGATGCAGCCCCACCTCGATGACGCGGGGATGCAGGCGCAGGTACAGGAAGTGCGCCAGGCCGATCACCACGCCCGTCAGCACGCCCCAGTAGATGCGCGGGGAGGTGAGGAGCGTCACGGCGAAGGTGGCCGCTGCCGTGAACGCCTCGAACCGGTCGATCTGCCACAGGTCCTTGAAGACGCGCGGCTTGAGCAGGCTGGAGACCGCCGCAATCACGACCGCGGCCAGCACCGCCTTCGGCACGTGCGACAGCGCGGGGGTGAGGAACAGCAGGACCAGCACGACGAAGCCGGACGTGATGACCGTGGACCAGCCGGTGCGGGCGCCCGAGTACAGCGTGAGCGCCGCGCGCGAGAACGACGCGCTGGTGGCGAACGTGCCGGAGAACGCGGCGGCGAGCTTGCCCACGCCCTGGCCGACGAGGTCCTGGCCGGCGTCCCAGCGCTTGCCGTCCCGCTGGCTCTCGATCTTGGCGCTGGACGCCATCTCCAGCGAACTCACGAGCGCGATCACCACCGCGGGCGCCAGCAATGCGGAGAACTGGTCCCAACCCGGCCAGCGGGGCCAATGGAGGTCGGGCAGGCCTTGCGGCAGCGTGCCGACGACGACGCCATGCTGCGAATAGCCGCTGAAGTAGCTGATCGCGCCGGCGGTTGCTATGGCGATCAGGATGATGGGCAGGCGCGGCACCAGCCGCTTGGCCGTGACGAAAACGACCAGGCTCGCGATGCCATACGCCATCGACTCGTGGTCGAACACCGGGCCCTGCAGCAAGCCGGACAGCGGCCCCTGCAATCCGAGCAGGGCCGGCAGTTGCGAGGCCATGATCAGCAGCGCCGCTGCCTGAGTGAAGCCGGCGAGCACGGGGGAGCTCACGAGGTTGAGGGCCCACGCCGAACGCGTGAGGCCGACGAGCAACTGCAGGAATCCCGCCAGCAAGGCGAGCCAGACTGCGAGCGCCACCCAGTCGGCGCTGGCCGGGACCGCCAGGCCCGTGAGTGAAGCGCCCACCAGGACGCTGCTCAGGGCGGAAGGGCCGGTGGAGAGCCGGGTCGACGCGCTGAACAGGACCGACAGCAGCGGCGGCAGGAAGGCCGCATAGAGGCCGGCCACCAGCGGCATGCCGGCCAAGCCCGCATACGCGACGGACTGCGGGATCATCACGACGGCCACGGTCAGGGCCGCGATGGCCTCGCCGCGCAGCAGCCGCGCATCCGGGCGCGGCCACTGCAGGAAGGGCAACCAGCGAGACAGCTTGGGCATCCGCCGAGCTTAACGCTGCGGCATGTCCTTGACGGAGTAGCCCAGGCTGACCGTCGCATCCGCGGGAATGGCCGGCATGGACTCGTTCCAGCGTTCCCATGCATCGCGCAGGTCGGCCAGCCTCGCCGGATCGCGGCCCGCCAGGTTGGCGCGCTCGCGTTCGTCCGCCGGGATGTCGAACAGGTAGTCGTGCCCGTCCACCCGCAGGTACTTCCAGTTCCCGTCCCGCAGCGCGCGCTGGCCGCGGTGGTTCATGCGCCAGTGCAGCGGCCGCGCGAAGCTGCGGCTGCCGTCCTTCAGCACGGGCAGCAGGGACACGCCGTCGAGCGGGTACGCGGGATCCGGCTGCGCGCCGCCGGCGTCGATCACGGTCGTGGCCCAATCCATGGTCATGCACTGCTGCGCGCTCACCTGGCCCGGCGCGATGACCGCGGGCCAGTACGCGATCCACGGCACGCGGATGCCGCCTTCGGTGAGGTCCATCTTGCCGCCCACCAGCGGCCAGTTGTCCGAGAAGCGTTCGCCGCCGTTGTCGCTGGTGAAGATCACCAGCGTGTCCCGGTCCATGCCGTGCTTGCGCAGCGCCTGCATCACCCAGCCGATGCCTTCGTCCATGTGGTGGATCATGCGGCGGTAGGTGTGGATATTGCCCCCGTGCAGGTGGAAGAGATTGTTCTTCACCTCCTGCGCCAGCGCTTCGTCGTCACGGGTTTCCCAGGGCCAGTGCGGTGCCGTGTAGTGCAGGCTGAGGAAGAAGGGCGCCTGGCCTTCGCTGGCGTTGCGCCCCGCCATGCGCTCGATGAAGTCCACGGCGCGGTGCGAGAGCAGGTCGGTGAGGTAACCCTCTTCGGCCTTCTCCTCGTCGCCGAACCACAGGTCGTGCTGGCCGTTGGAGCTGCAGTGGGTGAAGTAGTCGACGCCGCCGGACATCGGGCCGAAGAACTCGTCGTAGCCCGAACGCAGCGGGCCGAAGGACGGCGGATACCCGAGATGCCACTTGCCGATGAGGGCGGTGCGATAGCCTGCCTTCTTCAGCAGCGACGGCATCGTCGGGTGCTCGGGGGGCAGGCCCAGCGTGGTGCTGCCTCGGCTCTTGCTGTTGATCGGCTCTTCCGCCGCGCCGCGCAGGCGGTACTGGTAGCGTGCCGTCATCAGCGCGAAGCGCGTGGGCGAGCAGACGGGCGAATTGGAATAGCCTTGCGTGAAGCGCATGCCGTTCGCGGCGAGCGCATCCAGCTGCGGCGACACGGGGCCGAATTCCGCCTCGCGGCCGCCATAGCAACCGAGGTCTGCGAAACCGAGATCGTCGGCGACGATGAAGATGATGTTGGGCCGCTGGGCCATCACGCGTCCTTCACGGCTGGTAGCCCGACTTGCGCACCACCGGCGCCCACTGTTCGCGATAGGCCTTGAGCATCGCGGCGGTCTGCGCCTGGGTGGACACCACCGGCGTCATCTGCGCCGCCGCGAACTTGCGCTGCGTGTCGGGGTCCTTCATCACTTCCGTGATGGCGGCGGCGTAGCGCTGGACGGCCGCGGCAGGCATGGTGGACGGCGCGAAGAAAGCGTTCCAGCCGTTCGCCGCCAGGGGCAGCCCCGCTTCCCGGAAGGTCGGCACGTCCGGCGAGATCGGTGCGCGCCGCGGCCCCGAACTGGCCAGGATGCGCAGCTTGCCGCCAGCGTGCTGCGGCAGCACCGTGTCGAGCGTGTCCACCGATACCGGCACCTGGCCGCCGATCACGTCCGTGATCAGGGGCGCGGAGCCGCGATAGCCCACCACCTGCGCCTGCACGCCCGCCTTCTCCGCGAGCATGAGGGCCACGAAGTGGGGCAGGCTTCCGGTCGCCGGCACGCCGAAGTTCGCCTTGTCGGGATTGGCGCGCAGCCACGCGATCAGGTGCGACAGTTCGCGCACCGGCACGGCGGCGCCGACGGACACCGCGAAGTCGTAGTCGTTCACGTGGGAGACGGGCACGAAGTCGCGGTCCGCGTCGTAGCCGTTGTCCTTGAAGACGAGGGGCGCCACCACCATCACGGCCGGGTTGGCGATCATCAGGACGTGTTGCCCGGGCGGGGCTGCCTTCACCTGCTGGGCCGCGAGCCGGCCACCCGCGCCCGTCCGGTTCTCCACCAGCACCGTGATGCCCAGCCGGGCCTGCAGCTTCTCGCCGACGATCCGCGCCACCTTGTCGGTGGCGCCGCCCGGCGCATAGCCGCTCACGATGCGCAGGGTCGAGCCGTCCTGGGCGCGCGTCGCGCCCGTGCCGGCAGCCACCAGCGCGGCGATCACCACTTGTCTTCTGTCCATGGAAGTCTCCCGGCGCCTCGCGGGCGCGCCGCTGCCACTGTATTGCCGCCACAATTGATTGTTCAAATCAATCATCGACCGTGCAAACCCCCATCCCCGCCAGCGCCCTGCGCGCGCCCGCCGCCCTGGACGACCTGCTGCTGTACAAGCTCAGCCGCCTGCTGTCGGTGGGCGGCAGCATGGTCATCCGGCTGTGCGAAGGCCGCTTCGGCATCACGCGGCGGGAATGGCGGGTGATTTCGCGGCTGGCGCAGCGGCAGGACCTGCTCTCGTCCGAGCTGGCGGACAGCATCCAGCTGGACCGCGCCCGCACATCCCGGGCAGTCTCCTCGCTGGTGGCCAAGAAGCTGGTGCGGCGCCAGACCGTCGCGGCCGATCGCCGCCAGGCGCGCCTCTCGCTGACGGAGCGGGGACGGGCGGTGCACGACGCGCTGTTCCCGCTGGTGTGCGACATCAACCGCAGCCTCCTGGCGCCCCTGACCCCGGACGACGTGAACCGGCTCGATCGCATGCTCTCGCGCATGCAGGACGAGGCGGCACGGCTGGTCGAAGTGGCGGAATTGCCCAAGGCCGACCGCCGCCGGGGCGGCCGTGCCCGGCTGGAGATGGGTTGAGCCGCAAGCCGAAAGCCGCTGAGGAGCGCCCCGTCGCCGGCTGGCTGGCCGGGCGCGGCTGGCAACCGTTCGAGTTCCAGTCGCAGGTGTGGAAGGCCGTGGCGCAGGGGCGCAGCGGGATGCTGCACGCCACCACCGGATCGGGCAAGACCTATGCCGTGTGGCTGGGCATGCTCGATGCCTTGCTGCAGCAGCATCCTCCCGGCCGCGGCGCGGAGCCCCTGCGCGTCGTCTGGCTCACGCCGATGCGCGCGCTGGCTTCCGACACGGCCAAAGCGTTGGCGGCGCCGCTGCGCGACCTGGCGCCGAACTGGACGATCGGGCTGCGCACCGGTGACACGCCCAGCGCGGAGCGGGCCCGGCAGGACCGCCGGATGCCGACCGTGCTGGTGACCACCCCGGAGTCGCTCACGCTGATGCTCACGCGCGAGAACGCGCGGGCGGAGCTGCAAGG
>JAJNBO010000074.1 GCA_021156245.1 Ramlibacter sp.
GTGCCGCCGTGCGCCAGTTCGACTATCCGGACGTGGCGCTCTGCCAGAAGGTCGAGGCAGTAGCGGGGAGCGGTGCGCGCTGCCAGGCCGAGCCGGCATCGGGCCTCACCGCCAAGGCGACCCTGCTCTACCTGCAGCACGGGTTCATGGTGGAAAGCCACTATTCGGACATCAACCGCTGCCACGCCGAAACCCGCGCATTGTCGGCAGGCGTTCTGCTGGCCACGCACTGCAGCGAAAGCCAGGCGCAAGGTGCGGCCGCTGCACGCGTCGAACCGCCCCACGTCACGCCGGCTGTCACTGCACCTGCCGTGCAGCGCACCGCATCGGAGCCGCAGGCCCCGCAGATGTCGACGCCGTCCCACCAGGCCGCGGCGCCGCGGCAGGCGCCGCTGCAACCCCCTTCCAACCGGCCGCTCTGTTCCGCTGCGCATCAGTCGGCACGCCTTTGTAACCCCCGATGAAATGAAGGAGTCATGATGCACCGAGTCAATGTAGCGATCCTCGCCCGGCTGGGCTGGATGGCCAAAGTGCTGATGCTCGCCTCCCTGCTCGTCACCACCGCCGCGGCCGAGACGATCATGACGGGCGGCAAGACCGGCACTTACTACCAGATCGGGTCGAACCTACGGGACATCGTCGCGCCGACCCTGGAGGTGCGGGAATCGAAGGGGTCCTGGGCGAACGTGGAGGAGCTCAGCCAGACGAAAGGCGTTGGTCTGGCCATCGTGCAATCCGATGTTTATTCGGCCTTCGTCTACCTGCGTGACAGTCCCGAGGTGCCGGGCGAGACGCGGCGGCAATATGCGCGGCTGCTCGCGAACCTTCGCGTGTTCATGCCCATGTACCGCGAGGAGATCCACTTCCTCGTCCACAAGGACAGCCCGGCCGAGTACATCCACCAGATCCGGGGGGCGCGCATCTGGATGGACGCCGAAAAGAGCGGCACCTACCTCACGGCGCTCAACATCTACAGCAAGATGTTCAACGAGCCGCCCAGGGTCGTGGCGCCCTTCGTCAATCCCACCGTGACGGGCGACGACGAAGGAACCAGGACCCGGCGGTCGGCATTGATGGTCTTGAGCGACCCAAGCTACTACGGCGACTTCCCGGCGATGGACGTGATGGTTCTGGTGGGCGGACAGCCGCTCGGGATCTTGACGACGAACATCCCGGACAACCTGAAGCTCCTGAAGTTCGACATCACCCATCCGTTGTCCGGGCGGCTGATGCAGGACTACCGCAGGGCCGAGATCCAGAAGGCGAACTACCCGTTGCTGAACATCGTCGATTCGAGCCAGTCGTCGCTGTCCGTGGACTCGTACCTGATCACCGCGAACTTCATCGACGCCGAGCGCCGGCAGTTCGTCTCCGAGCTCGCGGACCGCTTCTGCGCCAAGTTCAATGACCTGCAGGCCCGGGGCCACCCGAAGTGGAAGGCCATGACCTGGAAGCCGGGCGCGCCCCTGCCGGCGCTCAACGCAGGCTGGAAGTACTCGGAGCGGGTGAGCGAACGCCTGGGGCGGTGTCAACCGGCGGAGGAAGCGCTGCCGGTCATGCGGAGCCCGGCGTGCAAGCCACAGGACCGCTTCGCGGGGCTTTGCCGGTGATGCTTATTCGCGCGAGCGAATGCGCGCACCAGTGCGTTGTGGAACTCCGTGCCCAGGCGCGGGATCTCGCGCCACTGCCCCTTGGTGGTCGCTCTCTTGAGGTCGGCCGCGCACCCAGGTCCCCGTTCAAACCGCAAGTCCCCCGCATGAACCGCGACGTTCTCGTCGTCAGCGGCGTTCTTCAACATCTACGGGACGGTAGTCTACGTCGACGAGGCCGGCAAGGTGACCGGCTATGAGGACGTGTTCACGAAGATCGAGATGTGCAGGAAGCACTATGACGAAGTGGCCTGGGGCAAGGAGTTCGTGGATCAGTACGTGCGCTAGGCCTTGCGGCAGGCTGCGCTCGTTGGACTTCCGCCACGCGTTTGTTGTGAGTAATTAACACACGCCGGCTTGGCCTGCAGGATCCGGCCGTCGCGTGGAAATGCCTTCCTAGAATGGACTGAGAGGACGGCCGCCACTCGCGGGAGGAGGGTTCATGAGAGTCTCGATGTTTCGTTTCCTGCTTGTTCTGGTCTTCTCGGTCGTGGGGTTGACGGGATGCGTCACCATGCCCACGACCACGGACGGAGCGGCGCTGAAAGCCAAGCAGGGCCTGCTGGTGTTCCATGTCACGTCCAATGCCGACGCGGGCTTGAGTTATGGCGACTACGCGCAGGACTCCACGGCGTCCCGTCAACGGGAGTACTGGATCGGTCCCCAGGGCCAGTTCCGCTTCGCGGCGGGAGAGATGTTCTATGTGGTCCCCCTGGACGAGGGCGACTACATGTTCGGCAAGTTCACCGTGGGTAACAAGTTCGCGTGGCTGCAGTCCACCAATCGATTCAAGGTCAACGCGAATGCGATCACCTACATCGGCCACATCTCCGTTCGAGTGGCCGATAACCGCTTCGGCCTGAGAGCGCAGGACCGCGAACTCGAGATGCGAACCTATCTGGCGGAGAAATACCCCGAATACTTCAAGAAGATGGGGTTCCAGAAAGCCTTTGCCGAATTCAACCTGAAATAGCGGGAGCGCCGCACGGGCCACCGAGGAGGACCAGACATGCTTCGATTCCTTGCCACCTTCCTGTCGGTTGCGCTGCTTGCCGGCGGAGCGTTGGCGAGGGGCGGAGGCGCGCCCATCATCATCTTTATCCCCGGGGGCGGACCGCTGCCCCCCGAGGGGAATACGTGCATCCCGGAGGGAGTGGGCAGCGGCAAGGAAACGGAATCCTGGAACGGCATCCGTGTATTGGCCAGGGGCATTCACGGCATCGACACGAAGCGCTGCCCGGACCCTGCCTTCCCCGTGCTCGCAACGGCGACCGGGCTGGCCACGCAGGAGGTGCGGAGCGCGCCTTCCAGCCAGTGCGTTCCCTACGGATCCGCCGCCGGGGACGAGGTGGCGATCGACCAGTATGGCGTTGCGAAAATCCTCTCAGTGATGTCCGTGACATCCAAGTGCCAGGTGGGGGCTGAAGCGATGGTGATCAGCCTGGAAGCGCATCGTGCGGCCACCCCTGCTGCTTCGCCGGAGACTGCATCGACGCGCGGCTCGCGCGAGCCCACGGACGCCGAGATGCAGAAGGAGTACGAAAGGCTCGTGGCCAGCGCCGCCCCCGTGAAGGAGTACCGGGTGCGACACATCCTCGTGCGCACGAAGGAGGAAGCCGTGGCGGCCATCGAGGAGATCCGGGGCGGAAAAGACTTCGCCGAGGTGGCCGCCAGGGTTTCGCTGGACCCCGGCTCCCGCATCAACGGAGGTGATTTGGGCTGGAACACGGCGTCGTCCTTCGACCCGGATTTTTCCAAGGCGATGGTTCGCCTGGATCCTGAAGGGCTGTCACAGCAGCCCACCAAGACCCCCTTCGGTTGGCACGTGATCGAGCTCCTGGCGTCGAAGATCGGCAAGGATTCGTTTCCGCCGTTGGCTTCCGTCAAGCAACGCATTGCGGAGAGGTTGAAGTCGGCACAGGCTTCTGAATTGCGCGTGCCGGCCAAGGCCGTGTGCAGGCAGATGGTGACTCCCGATGTGTCTGCTGCTGCGTCCGGAGGGATCAAGGGGACGGTTGTCGCCGAAATGAGAGTGGAGAACGGCAAGGTGGCCGAAGTCGTGAGTCTCACAGGGCCGAGCGCCTTGCATCCGATGGTGACGGAAGCGTTGCTCAAATACGGTTGCGACCGCCTGGACAGGCCGGTGCTCGCGACCCAATCTTTCGAGTTCTAGGCGGCGTTGAGCCGGGGCTGCAGCTGTTCGCGTCGGTGCGGCAGGGGGACGAAGCACTCCCCTACCGAATCAGCAGCGCGGGGGTTCGGCAGTGCGCCAGTACCTCGCCCGCGACGGAGCCCATCACCAGCCGCGCAAGGGCGCCATGACCGTGACTGCCCATGATGAGCATGTCGAAGGCACCTTCGGCGGCGAAGCGACCGATCGTTTCGCCCGCGTGACCGGCGCGCCACTCACGGCGCGGAGTGATGCCGCATGCTTGCAGGGCGGCAGCCGCGGGCTCCAGCACCTTCTGTGCTTCGTCGCGGTAGTACTCATCCACATTGCCGGAGCCCACCGCGGCTTTCGCGTGCGGAGGGATGGGCAGCGGCGTATGGAATAGCACGAACTCGTGGCTGGTGTCGAACAGTTCCCGATGCGTGGAGACATAGTCCAGCATCTTGCGGGTGTAATCGCTGCCATCGACGGCAAGAAGGATTCTCATGGTGCTTCCTACGCAAGTGGTCCGTCGACTCAGCGTAGCACGAGCTGCGCTTGGTGCAGGTCAGCAACGACCTGCGAACTGCGGCCTGCAACTCAACCTTTCTTCCAAGATGAATCGAAACCGAATGTCCAGAAACCCTGCATGCAGTCTGGCTGGCGTTCTGCTGGGCGCCGGTATGGGCCTGGCCGCGTCGCTGCTGCCGGCATGGGCCGCGGCCCAATCGGACCCAGCGCCCAAGCTGACCCGAACCGTCGTACTGTCCGGCTTGCAGAACCCTTGGGGCATCGCTTTCACGGCCGACGGCGTGATGCTGTTCACCGAGAAGTGTCGCGGCCTGTCGGCACGGCTGGCCGACGGAAGAACGGTCCGGCTCTTCGGCACCAGCGGCTCGGCGGTCGTGGCGCCGGACCTGTTTTGCCAAGGCCAAAGCGGCGTGCACGGCATCGCCGTCGATCCGGATTTTGCCAAGGGGAAACGCGACATCTATGTGTTCATGGCATCCCGCTTGCACACACCGGCCACCAACCGGGTCGTTCGCCTCACGCTCAATGCCGACGCCACGACTGTCAGCAACCGAATCGACATCATCGAAGACATCGCGTACAAGAATGCGGCGAATGGGGCCGGAGCCGCCGGCGCCCATAGCGGCGGCCAGGTCCACTTCGGCCCGGATGGATTCCTGTACGTCAGCAGCGGGGACAATCACGACGCAACGCTGCCTCAGGACCTGAAGCGTCTCGGAGGCAAGGTGCTGCGCGTCAACCGCGACGGCAAGGCGGCGCCGGGCAACAACACGCCGGCCGGCGGCGACCCACGCATCTTCACTTACGGCCACCGCAACGTGCAGGGCATCACCTTCAGGCCGGCGGGTCAGCCCGGGGCGGGCCAGCCGTTCGCCGCCGAGCACGGGCCGAACCACAGCGATGAAGTCACTGCGCTGGTCGCGGGTGGAAATGCTGGATGGGATCCGCAGAAACGACCGGGACTGCGCTGTCCCGACGACTACTGCGGCTACGCCGGCGACCCCACCACGATGCCGATGACCGATACCCAGCGCTTCCCCCAGGCGATGCGCCCGAGCTGGATCTACAACGGCAGCGGCCGCGGAATGAGCACGGCGCTGTTCCTCGCCGGAGAACAATGGAAGGGATGGAACGGCCGCATGCTGGTGAGCATGATGCGCGGGCAAAGGATCGCGGTGCTTCAACTGGATGCGCGCGGCATGGCGGTTGGGGATGCCACCGTCGATTTGCCGGCGACGCGAACCCGAGCGCTGGTGCAAGGCCCGGGCGGCGATCTCTACACCGCCAACGACGACGGGGAGATCTGGCGCGTCGTTCCGAACTGATGCCATGGGCCGGCCCGACGACTGCGACGCAAGCGGCTGTCCGACACTGGTGGGCGCGACTGTCTCCTATCGTCACGGTCGCTTCGGTCGCATGCTCCGCTTTCCTGTCATGCACATCGTCGAGGATCGGGAGCATCCATGTTCAGCAAGAAAGACCACGCGGAAATCAAGACTCTGATCGCGCAGGGCACCCGTATCGACGGAGGCCTGCGATTTCATGATGGACTGAGGGTCGATGGCGAGGTATACGGAGCGATCCAGGCGGCTTCGGAAGGCACCCTCCTGGTCATCTCCGAGGGTGCCGTGGCGGAAGGCGGCATCACGGCCGACCGCGTGATCATTGCCGGAACGGTCAGAGGGCCGGTGCACGCGCGCGAATCACTGGAGTTGCAGGCCCAGGCCTGCATCGAGGGTGACATCCAATACGTGGCACTGGAGATGCACCAGGGGGCTACCATCTCGGGGCAGTTGCGGCCTGTGGGGTCCGCGGCCGCGCCGTCGGAGCAGAACAGGACGTCGATCAGGCTTGCCACCAAAAGCGCCTGACCCTTCGGCCTCGGCCGGAACACAGGAGGTGCCATGTCCAACCATGTCTACAAGACCCTGGAACTCACCGGATCCTCGCCCGCGGGCATCGAGGACGCCGTCAACACCGCCATAGCGAAGGCCGCCGAGAGCGTGCGCAACATGCAGTGGTTCGAGGTGGTGGAAACGCGCGGCCACATCCAGGACGGCAAGGTGGCGCATTGGCAGGTGACCTTGAAGGTTGGTTTCACGCTCGAGTGAGGGGCGAGGTGCAGATCAGGAAACCTGGGCTACTTGCTCGGTAGCGCCTTGGCACAGTGTCTCGGCGGTGTGCTCCGGCAGGGAACGAACTTGCGAAAGCCTTTGCAGGTAGATGACCTCACCGGATGCAGGATCGAAAGGGATGTCCTCGGTGCGGTGCGGCACGCCCGGCATCAGGGAAGCTTCGCCGACGGCGTCCAGGCGGTGCACGTGCCGCACGGCAACGCCTGGTCGCCGTGGCGCCCTGCTGCGCCAACTGGCCGAGACGCTACAGGTGCGCCCGACCGCTGGCGCTTGAGTCTCGAGCAAATGAGGCTCAGGAGAACAGGCCGATGAACCAATCTCGATACGGCGTGTTCCTGGCGAGCTTGCGGTTGTAGTCCGGCGCACCGTCGGTCCACCACACCGGGCCTCGCTCGCCGAGCGCGCGCTTGGCCTGGTCGACCTGCTCGCGGGCGGCGCCCCGCTCCGCATCGCACAGCGGCCGGCGGAGCGCCCGTCGCGCGTCCATCAACTGCTTGATCAAAGCCTCGCGCACGTCATCGGGCAGATGCGGATTCGTCTTGCGCCACAACCGACCGCGCACGACGAAGTAACGGCCGTCAGGAGTGGTGGGATACGTCGGTGCAACCGACGGCGAATGGCCCAGCCGGATCGGGCCGCGCAGCGACCCGGCGGGCTGCACCCGACGGCCGCCCTGGCGGATCTCGATCTGCCCCTCCCGGGCCATCGAGATCGCCACCGCACGAACTCGCGCCATCAGGACTCGCCAGTCATCCGGCGTCAGTGCCCTCGCCGCCTCCGAAGGGCAGATGGTCGCGGGAGGTTTCCGGTTCCCCAGCAACAATTCGATGGCATGGCGAATCTGCGCATCCGTCACGTCCATGGACGGGATGGTGCCACGCGACGCATGCTTGCAAGCCGGGAGCACGGACGGCAAGGCGCGCACGGCCACAGCCAGAAGAATTCACTGCGCGGCTCACGAGGAGCGTGACAGGTTGGTCTTGCGTCCCGAGCCGCCGACGGGGCCAGAGGGGACCTTGCGTCGGGACGCAATCTGCTTGGCCCCGCTCTGGATCTTGTTGACGGTGGGCCATGCGCGAGCCCCGGCCTCGGGACGAGCCGAGCCGTTTGGCTCCTGGGCTTTTTCGATTGCGTCCGATCGGCGCTTCTGCTTGTCGGCGTGGGCGGACTGGTCGCCTCGCGGCATGTCGGTCTCCTGCAGCTGGATGCACGCATGATTGCGCGCAAGCCGAGCGCGCAGCGTCGGAGGGACGGCTTTATGGATGAAGGGAATTTCGCGCGCCTTGCCCCGCGCGCGTGCTCAGCCGCCGTCGCAGGGTGGCGTGCTCCACTGGCAATGACGGCCGTCCGCCGAAATCAATATCGGCCAACGTTCGCGAGGCGGGCCGCGGCGACGTCAGCCCGAGATCATCAAGCGGCGGCCGTTCGGCGGAATGAAGACGTCCTGCACGTACAGCGCCTGGCCGGTCCGGCCGTGCGCGACGATCTCCATCAGGGAGCCCTGGATAGTGCTCTTGAGGTTCAACGCCGCGCACACTTCCTTCGGCAAGGCAAGCACCTGCAGTGTCAGCTCGTAGCTGGCGGTGGGCTGGTGGTACTGCCGATCGAGCAGCTCCTTGAAGCTGACGCCGTTCAGGCTTGACTCACGCACCGTCACAAGATCGGGGAAGCGCGTGGCGTCGAAGTACAGCCGCACGAACAGCTCGAACTCGCGGTTGATCGAGAAGGTCCGCTCGATGCAGACGACTTCGTCCGCATCCAGGAGCGGCGTCCAGCGCCCGGCCTCTCGCACCCTGTAACGGGCGACGACCCGGGTGTAGATCGGGAGCGTCTCTCCCGTGGCGTCGTCAAGGAAGCGGAAATGACGGAACGGGCCTCCGAGGGGACGCTGCTCGTCCGAGACGAAGGTGCCGATCCCGTGCCGCCGCACCACGATGCCCTCGTCGGCCAGCATGCGCAGCGAGCGCTGCACCGTGCCGAGGCTGAGGGATGCCATCTCGGCCAGCTGGTCCTCCGCCGGCAGCTGGGAGCCCGCCGCCCAACGTCCTTTCGCGATCTGGTCGGCCAGTGCGTCGCGCAGGACCAGGTACTTGGGCCGCCCGTCGCGGGTGTTCAGGCGGATTCGCGATAACTCTCCGTTCACGTCTTTCGACTACCCGGAAGGGGGGCAGGCGGGCACGCCCCCCACCACCCGCGCTCACATGAAAGGGCCGCATGAAGATCACCGACGTCACGCTCACGCTATTCGGCTGGGAGAACATCCCACCCACCGCCTACGCGGCGCACACGGGCAAGTTCTCCGGTTCCAGCACCATGGGCCTGCTGGAGATTCACACGGACGAGGGAATCACCGGCCACGCCTTCCTCGGGTCCGCGTACTACGGGGCCAACTTCGACGGCCCCAACCTGATCAGGTACCTCAAGCCGATCCTCGTCGGTCAGGATCCGCTGGACCGCGAGCGGCTGTTCCACGCACTGTGGAGGCGCTCCCGCACGACGACGGTTCGGACCATCGGCGCCTGTGACGTGGCCTTGTGGGACATCTGCGGCAAGGTCGCGAACCTGCCGATCCACCGGTTGCTCGGTTCGTACCGCAACAAGGTCAAGGCCTATGCGAGCTCGATGATCCTCGACAGCGCCGAAGCGTACGCGGAGGAAGCGCTCCACTACAAGTCGATCAACTGGGCCGCCTACAAGATCCACCCCCCGCACCCCTGGCAGGAAGACATCCGCGTGTGCGAAGCGGTTCGCAAGGCTGTCGGCGACGACTACCTCGTGATGCTGGATGCGGCCTGGAGCTACCAGTACCCCGAGGCCGTGCGCGTCGGCCAGGCCATCCAGGACCTGAACTACTACTGGTACGAAGACCCGCTGCACGACGCCGACCTCTACAACTACGTCAAACTCAAGCAGAAGCTGAGCATCCCCGTCATGGCGACGGAGTTCCCGGCAGCGGGCCTCGACTCGTACGCGCCCTGGGTGCTCCAGAGTGCCACCGACTTCCTGCGCGGCGACGTCGCCCTCAAGGGCGGCATCACCAACATGATGAAGACCGCGCACCTGGCGGAATCCTTCCGCATGAACTACGAGGTGCACCACGGGGGCAATTCGCTGAACAACGTCGCCGGCCTGCACGTCATCATGGCCCTGAAGAACACGGAGTTCTTCGAGGTCCTCCTGCCGGACGGAGCGCAGAAGTACGGCCTGGAAACGGACATCACCGCCGACGCCGAGGGCTGGGTGCATGCCCCGACCGGTCCCGGCCTCGGGGCCGCGATCGACTTCGGCCTGATCCAGAAGATGAAGCTGGGCGTCCTCAGCTAACCCCCCATTCAAGGAGACACCCCATGAAGCGTGTTCTGAAGTCCATCCTTCCGGTCCTGGCCGCCTTCGCCGTGTCGGGGGCCCTGGCCGCCGACCCGTGGCCGACTCGCCGGGTCAGCATCATCGTGCCGTTCTCCGCCGGAGGCAGCACCGACATCGTCGCCCGCATCCTGGCCAACAAGCTGTCGCCCGAGCTGGGGCAGCCCGTCATCGTCGACAACAAGCCGGGCGCCAGCGGGAACATTGCCGGGGAGTTCGTGGCCCGGTCGCCGGCGGACGGCTATACGCTCTTCATGGGGACCAGCACCTCGATCGCGAACATCACCCTGTTCAAGACGCTGCCCTTCGACATCCTGAAGGACTTCACCCCGGTCTCGCAGATCGCGAACACGCCGCTGGTGCTCATCGCGCACAACAACTTGCCGGCCTCCAGCGTGGCCGACCTGGTCAAGTACGCACGGGAGAACCCCGGCAAGCTGAACTACGGGTCCGGTGGCAGCGGCACGTCGCAGCATCTGGGGGGCATCATGTTCGAGCATCTCGCCAAGGTGCGCATGACGCACGTGCCGTACAAGGGCGCAGCGCCGGCGGTCACCGACCTGATGGCCGGCAACATCCAGGTCATGTTCGCACCGCTGATCGACGCCCTGCAGTTCATCAAGGCGGGCAAGGTCAAGGCGCTGGGCGTCACCACGCTCGACAAGGCGCCGCAGCTGCCGAACACGCCGACCATCGCGCAGGACCTCCCCGGCTTCAACGTCTCGACCTGGAACGCGATCTTCGTTCCGGCCAAGACGCCGCCGCACGTCGTGTCCCGACTGTCGGGTGCGATCACCAAGGTGGTGAACCAGCCCGATGCCCGCCAGGCCATCTACGACCAAGGCTCGCTCGCCATCGGGAGCACGCCGGCGGAGTTCCGGAAGTTCATCGACACCGAAGTGGTGGTCTGGAAACAGCTGGTCGAGATCTCGGGCGCCAAGGCCGATTGACGCCGGGCCGCCCTGCCCGTCGGCCGGGCGGGCGGGGCCCCATGTGGAAGGCGGCACGCGCCTGAGGGACGTTGAAGTGGGCTTGCGTGCGGCGGCTGCTTCCGGCCAGGAGCGTCCATTGCCTGTCGCAGACGCCGGAGGCAGGGTCTATCTCCGTGCCGCGGAGCCGCTCCAGCAGCGCGGCTACCATCCTCCCCAGCAATTCACCAAACCATGAAGTACGACGTGATCGTGGTTGGCGCCGGCTCGACCGGTGCCACTCTGGCCGCCCGCCTTTCCGAAGACCCGCGAAAGCAGGTGCTGCTGCTGGAGGCGGGGCGGGACTGGCGCTCGGCCGACGCGCCTCATGCGCTGCGCAGCAGCAACGCCATCCCTTTCATGCAGGATCCGGCGCACCAGGCCGCCTGGCAGTGGCCGGGCCTGGTCACGCGTCGCACCCGCGTCCAGGAGCCGCGCTTCTACTGGCGCGGCAGGACGATGGGCGGCTCCTCCACCGTCAACGCGCAGATCGCGATCCGTGGCATCCCCGCTGCCTTCGATGAATGGGCGGCACTGGGCTGCACCGGGTGGAGCGCCGCGGAGATCCTGCCGCTGTTCGACCGTATCGAGGACGATCCCGAAACCGCCCGGGAGCGGGGGATCGCCACGCCGGGGCCGCTACCGCTGTACCGGGCGCTCCAGGCCGAGTGGGGCGCAATTGATCTCGCCCTGCGCGCGGCAGCGCTCGACCTGGGTTATCCGTGGAAAGCCGACCTCAATGCACCCAGGGGAGAGGGTGTGTCCTGCTATCCCTACAACGTGCGTGACGGCAAGCGCGTCACCACCAATGACGCATACCTGGAACCGGCTCGCGGCCGACCCAACCTGACCGTGCGGGGCAACGCGCTGGTGGACAAGGTGCTGATCGAGCAGGGTTGCGCCGTCGGTGTGCGCCTGAAGAGCGCCGGCGGCTTCGAAAACATCGCCGCTGCCGAGGTGGTGTTGTCGGCCGGTGCCATCCACAGCCCCGCCATCCTGATGCGTTCGGGCATCGGCCCGAGGCGCTCGCTGCAGACGCTCGGCATCCCCGTCGAACGCGACCTCCCAGGGGTCGGCCGCAACTTCATGGACCACCCGCTGCTGCGCGCCGTCATCGCGCTGAAGCCCGGGCATGCGGCCAGGGGTGTGGACGCGCGGCACACCAACTGCTGCCTCACCTACAGTTCCGGGCTGGAGCAGGGCGGCGATCGCGACATGATCATGATTGCCTTCAACCATCGCGGCCTGGTCGATGGTTCGCCCACCACCAGCGGCGCCATCGGCGTGGCGGTCTACAACGCGATGTCACGCGGCGAGGTCACCCTGGTCTCGGCGGACCCGGAGGTGAATCCGGAGGTGGACGAGAACATGCTGTCCGACCCACGCGACCGCCTTCGCATGCGCGACGGGCTGCGCCGGCTTGCCCGGATCGTGGCGCATCCGGCGGTGACCCGGATAGCGGAGCCCATCACCTTCGAAGCGTCAGCCATTGACTTCCAGCACGCCACGGAGCTGCCCGATGACGAACTGGATGCCCTGATGCTGGCTCGGTGCGGCGACATCCAGCACGCGGCCGGCACCTGCCGCATGGGGCCGGCCCAAGACGCGCTCGCGGTCACCGACCCGGACCTGAAGGTGCGCGGCGTGACCGGTCTGCGCGTTGCCGACGCGTCCATCATGCCGACGGATTGCCGCGCGAACCTGCACTTCACCTGCGTGGCCATCGGCGAGGAACTGGCGCGGCGGATGCGCTGATAGCGACGCCGCCGCAGGCGAGTG
>JAJNBO010000075.1 GCA_021156245.1 Ramlibacter sp.
CGCCGAAGTCGATCATCACGGCGCGGTTGTCGTCGGTGATGAAGATGTTGGCCGGCTTGATGTCCAGGTGCAGCATCTTGTGCTGGTGCACGATGCGCAAGCCGCGCAGGATCTCGTCGAACAGGGAGCGGATGGTCGACTCGCGGAAGACCTTCTGCTTCTTCAGCTCGCGCGCGGTGATGATGAAGTCCTGCAGGGTGGCGCCCTCCAGGTAGTTCATCACCATGTACACCGTCTCGTTCTCGCGGAAGAAGTTGAGCACGCTCACCACGGAGGAGTGCGAGATCTGCGCGAGCGAGCGCCCCTCTTCGAAGAAGCTCTTGAGGCCGAGGCGGTACAGGGAGAGTTTTTCCGGAGCGACCTGCGGAAGCAGCTCGCCGGGAGGCCGCGTGGCCAGGGACGAAGGCAGGTATTCCTTGATGGCGACCTGCTGGCCTTCGTTGTCCACCGCGAGGTAGACGACGCCAAAGCCACCCGCGGAAAGCTTGCGCACCACGCGGTAACCGCCTATGACGGTATCCGGCGGCAGCGGTGCGGGTTTGACCTTTGACATAATTTGAAGAATGTTGGGGCCTGCCGAAGCCCCGTGCGTTCCTCGAAATCCCCCGCAACGAACTTCAAAGATCCCTCTGCATGGCAGTTTACAGCATGACCGGTTACGCTTCGGCGCAACTCAGCCCCGGAACGTCACCGGCCGGCCACGATGGCGGCAAGACTGCAACACATCCCGGCGCCGGGATGCGTCTCGGGCTGGAAATCCGGTCCGTGAACAGCCGGTTCCTGGACCTGTCGTTCCGTTTGGGGGAGGAACTGCGCTCCCATGAACCGGCCCTGCGCGAGCTGATCGCCTCGCGCGTGAAGCGAGGCAAGGTCGAAGTGCGAGGCGGTGTCGAAGGCGCTGGCGCGGAACTGGTGCGCGAGCCCGGAATGCCCACGCTGCAACGGCTGGCCGCGGTGCAGGACACCGTTCGCACCTGGATGCCGGATGCGCCCGCCCTCTCCGTCGCCGAGATCCTGCGGCTGTCCGCGGCGGAGAGCGGCACCGACGTGGACTGGGGCGAGGGCCTGATGAAGATCGCGCGGCAGGTGGTGGACGACCTCGTGGCGGCCCGCGAGCGCGAAGGCGCGCGGCTCGCCCAGATGCTGCAAGGCCACTTGGAGCAACTGCGTGCCCTGGCGGCGCAGGCCAAGCCGCTGGTGCCGCAGCTGGTGGAGCAGCAACGCCAGCGCTTCCTGGAACGCTGGAAAGAGGCGATGGCGCTGTCCGAAGGTTCCGTGACACCGGAGGCGGCGCAGGACCGAGCGCTGACCGAGGCCACCTCGTTTGCCATCCGCATCGACGTTGCCGAGGAACTGACGCGGCTGGCCGCCCACCTGGACGAGATCGAGCGCCTGATCAAGAAGGGCGGGGAGGTCGGCAAGCGGCTGGACTTCCTGATCCAGGAACTGCACCGCGAGGCCAACACGCTGGGCTCCAAGTCGGCGCTGCTGGAGCTCACCAGGATCTCGGTGGACATGAAGGTGCTGATCGAGCAGATGCGCGAGCAGGTCCAGAACCTGGAGTGACTCACTAGAATCGCGCATGGACTACCCCGGCAATATCTTCGTGGTGGCGGCTCCCAGCGGGGCCGGCAAGTCCAGCCTCGTCAAGGCGCTGCGCGAGCTCGATTCCCACGTGCAGCCTTCGGTCTCGCACACCACGCGGCCGCCCCGCGGGCAGGAAAAGCACGGGCGCGAATATTTCTTCGTGTCGTCCGGCGAGTTCGACCAGATGGTGCTGGCCGACGCCTTCGTGGAATGGGCCAACGTGCACGGCCACCGCTACGGCACGTCGAAGAAGGCCATCGAGGACCGCATCACGCACGGCGCGGACGTGATCCTGGAGATCGACTGGCAGGGGGCCCTGCAGATCAAGCGCATCTTCACCAACGCGGTCCTGGTCTTCATCCTGCCCCCCAGCTGGGAGGAACTGCGGTCCCGGCTGGAAAGGCGGGGCGAGGACTCCCCGGACGTGATCGAAACCCGGCTGCAGAATGCGGCCGCGGAACTGGCTCAGGCAAGGGAATTCGACTTCGTTATAATCAACGAGTTATTTGAGCGCGCGCTTTTCGACCTGAAAGCGATCGTGCACGCCCAGCGCCTGAAGTACGTGTCCCAGCGCCGCGCCCGCGCCGAAACCTTCCAGGCCCTCGGCATCTAGACCCCACCGGAGAATCCATGGCCCGCATCACCGTCGAAGACTGCCTCGAAAAGATCCCGAACCGCTTCCAGCTCGTGCTGGCCGCGACCTACCGCGCCCGCATGCTGAGCCAGGGCCACGCGCCCAAGATCGAAAGCAAGAACAAGCCGGGCGTGACCGCCCTGCGCGAGATCGCCGAAGGCAAGATCGGCCTGGAAATGCTGAAGAAGGTGCCGGGCTAAGCGAAGCGTGCCAGGCATCCCCGCGCAGGCGGGGACGCAGAAAGCCTCTGAAAGGCACCCTCAACGGGTGCCTTTTTCATTTGTGCGCCCGCCCGGCGTGAGCCCCGCGCTACATTAAGGGCATGAGTGCGGTGCTCCCCCCGGTTTCGGGCAGCGGAAAACGGCCCAGCAGTCCGATCCGTCCCAGCCCTGCCGCGGCCAATGCTGCCGCGGCGAGCTTCGCCGCGCTGACCGCGCGCCTGGACTACCTGGAGCCCGCCGAGGTCGACGCCGTCCGCAAGGCCTACCGCTTCGCCGACGAGGCCCATCTCGGCCAGATGCGGGCCAGCGGCGAGCCGTACATCACCCATCCCATCGCCGTGGCGGCCCAGTGCGCCGAGTGGAAGCTCGACGCACAGGCGCTCATGGCGGCGCTGCTGCACGACGCGATCGAGGACTGCGGCGTCACCAAGGCCCAGCTCATCGAGCGCTTCGGCGCGGCGGTGGCGGAACTGGTCGACGGCCTCACCAAGCTCGACAAGCTGCAGTTCAACACGCGCGAGGAGAACCAGGCCGAGTCCTTCCGCAAGATGCTGCTGGCCATGGCGCGCGACGTGCGCGTCATCCTGGTCAAGCTGGCCGACCGCACGCACAACATGCGCACGCTGGAAGACGTGCCGCGCGAGAAGTGGGCCCGCATCTCGTCCGAGACCCTGGACATCTATGCCCCCATCGCCCACCGGCTGGGCCTGAACACCACCTACCGCGAGCTGCAGGAGCTGGCGTTCAAGTACCTCAAGCCGTGGCGCTATGCGACGCTGTCGAAGGCGGTCGCCCGTGCGCGCAGCCGCCGCCGCGACCTGATCCAGAAGGTGCACCGCGACGTCGAAGCGGGCTTCGACACCGCCGGCATGAAGGTGCGCATCGCCGGGCGCGAGAAGACGCTGTACTCCATCTACAAGAAGATGGACGAGAAGCACCTGAGCTTCGCGCAGGTCACCGACATCTACGGCTTCCGCGTCATCGTGCCGACCGTGACGGACTGCTATACGGCGATGGGCCTGCTGCACCAGCTGTACAAGCCGGTGCCCGGCCGCTTCAAGGACCACATCGCCATCCCCAAGATCAACGGCTACCAGTCGCTGCACACGACGCTGGTGGGCCCGTCGGGCGTCAACGTGGAATTCCAGCTGCGCACCGAGGCGATGCACCTGGTGGCCGAGTCGGGCGTCGCGGCGCACTGGCTGTACAAGGCGAGCGTGCCGCAGGAAGAGAACACCGAGCGCCTGGGCACCAAGTGGCTGCAATCGCTGCTGGACATCCAGAATGAAACGCGGGACGCCGCCGAGTTCTGGGACCACGTCAAGATCGACCTCTTCCCCGACGCCGTCTACGTCTTCACGCCCAAGAGCCAGATCCTGGCGCTGCCGCGTGGCGCGACGGTGGTGGACTTCGCGTATGCGATCCACAGCGACGTGGGCGACCACACGGTGGCCGCGCGCATCAACGGCGCGCAGGTGCCGCTGCGCACCGAGCTGAAGAACGGCGACGTGGTGGAGGTGGTGACCGCGCCGGTGTCCACGCCCAATCCGGCGTGGCTGGGCTTCGTGCGCACCGGCCGCGCGCGCTCCAAGATCCGCCACCACCTGAAGACGCTGGCGCAGGCCGAGTCGCAGCAGCTCGGGGAGAAGTTGCTGGCGCAGGCGCTGCGCGCCGAGGGCATGGACAAGCTGCCGCCGGACAACGAGACCTACCACGGGCTCTGGGAAAAGCTGCTGCGCTTCACCGGCAACAAGAGCCGCCCCGAGCTGCTCACCGACCTCGGCCTGGGCAAGCGCATTGCGAGCATCGTCGCCAAGCGCCTGATGACGCTGCTGGGAGAGATGGGCGAGAAACCCGACGCATTGCTCCTGAGCCGCGAGCGCTTCACGGCACACGAGAACGTCTCGCAAGGCGGCCTGACCCTGGACGGCAGCGAGAACGCCTCCGTGCAGTTCGCCAGCTGTTGCCGCCCGGTGCCGGGCGATCCGATCCTGGGTTATCTCGGCCGCGGCGAAGGCCTGGTGGTGCACGCCACCGACTGCGCGGTGGCCAAGCGCCTGCAGCACAAGGATGCCGAACGCTTCATCGGCGTCGAGTGGTCGGACGAACCCATCCGCGCCTTCGAGACCGGGGTGCTGGTCACGGTGGCGAATGGCAAGGGCGCCCTCGCCCGCGTCGCCGCGGCACTGGCCAACGCCGAGGCGGACATCACCCACGTGGACATGGACGACGAGCGCGCGCAGGACGCCACCGACCTGCGCTTCGTCGTCTCCGTGCGCGATCGCACGCACCTGGAGTCGGTGCTGCGCAACCTCAAGCGCACGCCTTCGGTGATGAGCGCGAGGCGGATCCGGCCCGGCACCTAACCGGCCGGGTAGTCCACCTTCAACACCTCCACGTCCTTCGCGCCCGCGGGGGTCACCAGCTTCACCACGTCCCCCTCGCGCGCCTTCAGCAGCGCGCGCGCAATCGGCGAGATCCAGCTCACCTGCCCTTGCGCGCTGTCGGCCTCGTCGATGCCCATGATGGTGATGGTGCGCTCGTCGCCCGTGTCTTCTTCCGCATAGGTGACGGTGGCGCCGAAGAAGACCTGGTCGTGGCCGTGGTGCAGGGAAGGATCGGTGACTTCGGCGATCTCGAGCCGCTTGGTCAGGAAGCGGATGCGGCGGTCGATCTCGCGCAGCCGCTTCTTGCCATACAGGTAGTCCCCGTTCTCCGAGCGGTCGCCGTTGCTGGCCGCCCAGTGCACCACCTCCACCACCTTGGGCCGCTCCTCGTCGATCAACTGCAGCAGCTCCGCACGCAACCGTGCGTAGCCTTGCGGCGTGATGTAGTTCTTGCCGCCCGCGGGCAGGGGCGGCAGGCCGCCGACCTCTTCGTCGTCCTCGGTGTCGGTCTCGCGCGTGAACGCCTTGCTCATGGTCGCAGCATACCGATCCACGCGGGCGGCGGGCTGGCCCGCGTCCTACAAGTGGACACGCCGGAGTCCGTATGGCCGAGCCTGGGGCGCGCCGCACCATGGCCCTTCCGAGGACCGCCATGACCATCGAACGCGACTTCCCCCGCATCATCAACCCGACCGCCGAAGAAGCGTATTGGCGCGATGCGTACCGCAGCGAGCCCTACTACCGCAGCGAGTTCACGTACGAGGACTACAGCCCGGCGTACCGCGTCGGCTACACGGGGCCAGTGCGGCGCAACGGCGAATTCGAGTCCCTGGAAGGCGAGCTGAAGAACGACTTCGACCGGGTGCGCGGGCGTTCGCGGCTGCGCTGGGAAGAAGCGCGCGAGGCCACCCGCGCCGCATGGCGCCGGGCCAAGCGCAACGAACACCCGCACTGAAGGCGGGGGGTTCAGTCGTCCGCGGCCTTGAACAGGGCCAGGGTCAAGCGCAAGTCTCGGGGGCTCACCGGCTTTTCCAGCACCGGAAGTTCCGCTGCCGCCACCTGGTCCAGCAGCTGCGGATCCGGCTCTCCCGTGACCATCACGACGCCCATGCCGGGATGCTTGTCGCGAACCCGCGTAACGAGCTCCAGTCCGCTGATGCCGCCGTCGAGCCGGTAGTCGACCAGCGCCACGTCCGGCGCCCCGAAACCATCGACCACCTCGTCCAGCGCGGGGGCCTGCGCACAAATGGCGACCCGGCAGCCCCACTGCACCAGCAAGGCCCGGGTGGCGTGCAGGACGGCGACGTCGTCGTCGATCACCAGCACGGCGAGGCCGGAGACATCGTGTTCCTGCACCGCGGCCGGGGGCGCCGCCGTCGCGGGCATGTCCTCCGGCAGCTCCACGCCCCGAGGTACGTGGACCGCGATGGACGTCCCGGTACGGGTTCGCGGATCCGTGAAATCGATGGCGACGCGGCAGCCCAGCCGATCGGCCAGCCGCCGGACGATGGACAGGCCCAGGCCCAGCCCGGGAGGGCCGGCTTCATTGCCGCGGTAGAACTCGTCGAACACGCGCGCGCGGTCTTCCTCGCGGATGCCGGGCCCGCTGTCGCTGACCGTGACCACGACCTCGTCGTCCCTACGCCGCACGGCCAGCCGGACAGCGCCGTGGCCGCCGTGCTTCATGGCGTTGTCCAGCAGGTTGCGCAGCACCCGCTCGAGCAGGGCGGGGTCGGACAGTGCGGTGGCGGATTCCACCTGGCATTCCCAGCGCCGGCCGGACCCCGCGCACAGTGCGCGGTATTCGGCATCCAGTTGCGCGACGAGGCCGTCGACCTTGAACGAGACGGGATGCGTGCGGACCGCGCCGCTGTCGATGCGCGACACGTCGAGGATCGCCGAGAACAGCTTGTTCAGCCCCTCGACCGCTGCGGTGAGCGCCTCGTTGGCGCTGCGCACGTCGGCAGGGTCGCGGGCACGCGCCAGCACGCCGCCCAGGTAGCTGATGGCGTGCAGCGGCTGGCGCAGGTCGTGGCTGGCCGCCATGATGAAGCGCGTCTTCGCTTCGTTGGCGGCGGACAGCTCTCGCACCAGCGCCAGGTTCTCCGTGCGGATGGCGATGCCTTCGGCGATGCGGCGGGCGAAGTTGCGCGAGAACGCCAGCAGCACCAGGGTGTACAGCACGAGGGCCACGACGGTGTACGCCGCCTCGGGTAGCCGCGAGCGCGCCCATCCGATGGACAAGCCCCCGAGCACCAGCAGCAGATAGGCCGTGTACAGGCGAGGCGAAGGCCCGAGCGACGCCATTGCCGCGCAGCACCAGCAACACAGGAAGACGGTCAGCACCATCCGCAGTTCCATGGTCATGCCGGGAAAGCCGACGGCGGGCAGCGCGCCGACCGTGACCGCCAGCACCACGGTGGAAACGCCGAAGTCCTTGCGCGCGCGCGCGATGCCGCCCGCCTCGCCCAGCCGGTCGATGGCGCGCCGCAGCACGCGCGTGCGCAGCAGCAGCACCGCCACCATCAGGGCGGCCCAGCCCGCCGCGGGGACCACACCGGTTCCCGGCACGGCGGCCAGCGCGAGGATGCCGCTCGCCGCGATCCCGATGAACGACGCGGCGATGCTCTGCTCCAGCGAGAAGGAAAGCTGCTGGCGCTCGAGCTCCTCAGCTGCCAAACGGGATCCCCCGGCGGTGCGCTTCCAGCACCACCTGCGCGCGCGAGCTGACGTTCAGCGCGCGGAACACGGCGACGGTGTGGCTCTTCACGGTGCCATCCGAGATGCCGAGGGCGCGCGCGATCTGCTTGGCCGACATGCCGCGCAGCAGGCACTGCAACACCTCGCGCTGCCGGGCGGACAGCGGCAGGTCGTCGGCGCCCGGCGTGCCCTTCCAGTCACGCGCGTAGGGCGCGGGCAACGCCGGGCGGTGCGCCGCCGCCGCGCGCAAGGCCTCGGCGAGCACCTGCTCCGACGCGGACTTGAACAGGTAGCTGGTGGCGCCGGCTTGCAGCGCCTCGGTCACCCGTTCCGGGTTTTCGTCGGCCGAGAACACCATCACCGGCAGGTCCGGGCGCATCTGCTTCACGTCGGCCAGCACGTCCAGGCCGGATCGCCCCGGCAGTTGCAGGTCCAGCGTGACGAAGTCGAAAGGGCGGTCCTGCTCCAGGAGCGCCAGCAATTCCTCGGCGCTGGCGCATTCGATGACGTCGCAGCCTCCGGGCAGCGCATCACGGGCAAGCAGCCGGAGGGCGGTTCGAATCGCGGGGTGGTCGTCGCAGATCAGCAGTCGGAACATGACCTGGGGCAGCCGGGGAAGGGAGGACCGTCATTATCATTAGTACGGAAGGACAAACGGGCTACCCCATTTGGGGGATTCGTCGGCTCGCAGCCGTCCGCGGGGAAGCGTCGAAGCCGTCCTACGTCATCCGTTCAGGCCCCCCGCATACTGGACCGGTGCAGTTCAACCTCGTCGATCTCCTGCTCGTCGCGCTGGTGCTGGTGGGCGCCGCGACTGGCTGGGCGCGCGGCTTCCTGTTCTCGGCACTGGACCTGCTGATGCTGGCCGTGAGCCTGGCCGCCGCCTTCTTCGGTTACCGGGATGCGGCCGCGTGGCTGGCGAAGCTGGCGCCCTCGTTCGGGATCTGGATCCCGCCGCTCGCCTTCGTGCTCATCTTCCTGCTGGTGCACCTCCT
>JAJNBO010000076.1 GCA_021156245.1 Ramlibacter sp.
TCGGCCGGCGGATTCAGGACGACTTCGATGCTGCGCAGGGACAGTTCGTCCTTGCCCACCATCGCGAACAGGTCCTCGGCGGTCTTGAAGCCGAGCTTCTCGGCCAGGTCGTCCAGCTTCATGGACGTGCGGCCTTCGCGCTGCAGCAGCCGCTCGACCAGCTCGCGGCCCCGCGCCACGGTGGCGTGCCGCTGCTGCTCGTTGAACCACGCGCGCACCTTGGAGCGCGCGCGGTGGCTCGCGAGGAAGCCGAGGTCGGCGTTCAGCCAGTCGCGCGAGGGCCCGCCTTCCTTGGCGGCGACGATTTCCACGGTCTGGCCGTTGCGCAAGGGCGTGTTCAGGGGAACCATCGCCCCGTCGACGCGGGCGCCGCGGCAGCGGTGCCCGAGGTTCGTGTGCACGCTGTACGCGAAGTCCACCGGCGTGGCGCCGCGCGGCAGCTCGACGATGGAGGCCTGGGGCGTCAGCACGTAGATGCTGTCCTCGAACAGGCCCTGGTCGGCGCCCGCCAGGTCCCGCTCCCAGGCCAGCAGCTGGCGCAGCACGGCGATCTTGGTGTCGTATTCGCTGGCGGCGCTGACGCCGGAATAGCCCTTGGACCCGGCCTCCTTGTACGCCCAGTGCGCGGCCACGCCATGCTCGGCGTGCTCGTGCATGGCCTGCGTGCGGATCTGGATCTCGATCGGCCGGCCCGCCGCGTCGCGCACCACCGTGTGCAGGGACTGGTAGCCGTTCGGCTTGGGCCGGGCGATGTAGTCGTCGAACTCCTCGAGGATCGGCGAGAAGCGGGCATGCACCCAGGCGAGCGCGGCGTAGCAGTCCTTCACGTCCGGCACGATCACGCGCAGCGCCCTGACGTCGAGCACCTGCTCGAAGTCCAGCGACTTGCCGCGCATCTTCTTGACGATGCTGTAAATGTGCTTGGGCCGGCCGTGCACCTGCGCCTGGATGCCTTGGCCCTTGAGGTCGGCTTCGAGCTGCGTGCGAAGCTGCTCGACGTACTCCTCGCGCTCCACCCGTTTCTCGTCCAGCCAGCGCGCCACGCGCTTGTACGTCTCTGGCTCGAGGAAACGGAAGGCCAGGTCTTCCATTTCCCACTTCACCTGCCAGATGCCCAGCCGGTTCGCCAGCGGCGCGAAGACGCTCAGCGCCTCCTGCGGCACGCCGGGCGGCACCGGCTTCTTGCTGGCGGCGAAGTAACGCAGCGTCTGCAGGCGGGAGGCGAGCCGCAGCATCACCACGCGCACGTCGCGCGAGAACGCCAGCAGCATCTTGCGCACGTTCTCGGTCTGCGTGCGCGGGTCGTTCACCAGGTGCGCCGCCGCGTCGGCGCCGCGCGCCTGCTGCTGCACGCGCACCAGCTTGTTGGTCTCCACCGCCAGCGCGGCATAGCTGTCGCCGAAGGCCTTGGCGATCACCTCCTGCGGCTTGTTCAGGTGGTGGGAGGCATAGACCAGGTAGCTGGCCGCCTGCATGGCCTCGGAGCCGCCCATGGACTTCAGGATGTCGGCCACCGCGTCGGCGTGGGCCAGCGTGTTCTCGCCGGTGTCGAGCGTCTCGCCGGCGATCAGCGGCTCGGCGAAGGCGCGCGCCCGCGCAAGTGCATTGGCCTGGTGGGGCAGCGCCTGCTCCGCGGCCGCCACCAGCTCCGGCACCGCCAGGGCTTCACCCTGTTCCGCTGCGTGGCTTTTCATCGGGGTGCGATTCGTCGAGCAGGAAGGACGCCACGGCTTCCACTTGCGCGGGAGTCACCAGCGTGGGCGCATGGCCGACGCCGTCGAAGGTGACCAGCCGCGCGCGCGGACCGCGCTGCGTCATCTCCTGCGCCGTTGCCACGGACAGCAGGTCGGAGTGCGCCCCGCGCAGCAGCAAAGTGCGTGCGCGGATGGCGTCGTACAAGCCCCAGAGCGCGGCCTGCCCTGCTTTTGCCGCGCCTTCGTCGAGCGTGCGAAAGGGCACGGCGATCGCCGGGTCGTAATGCAGCGTCACGCCACCCTCCGGCAGCGGTTTCACCATCGCCTGCGAGAGGGCCAGCCACTGCTCGGAGGTGTGCGGGCCGAAGCCCTGCGAGACCTGCCACATGGCTTCCGCCGCCTGCTGCACGGTCTCGAAGCGGCCGGTGTTCCCCAGGTAGGTGCCGATGCGCTGCAAAGCCGTCCACTGGATCACCGGGCCGACGTCGTTCAGCACCAGCCTGCGGACCGGCGCGGGCAGCGGCAGGTTCGGCGCACCGGCCAGCGCCATGCCGATCAGCCCGCCCATGCTGGTGCCGACCCAGTCCAGCACCCGCACGGGCGCGTCGCCCTGCAGCTGGCCCACCAGTTGCAGCATGTCGCTCGCGTAAGTGGGAATGCCGTAGCCCATGGGGTCGGCGAGCCAGTCGCTGCGCCCGCGACCCACCACGTCGGGACACACCACGCGCAAGGGCTGCGTGCTGCGCTCGACCAGCGCGCTGGCGAGCACGTCGAAGTCGCGGCCCTGGCGGGACAGTCCATGGACGCAGACCACGACGTGGCCCGCATCCGAAGCGCCCCACGACCAGTAGGCCATGCGGTGGCTGCCCCGGGGATCCGGGCAGGATACGTAGTTCAGCGTAGGGACGGTCATGGATGCGCGATCGGGCCGGAAAGGATTACGCTCCGCCGGTTCACGTCATCGTAAATCATCCCCGGAGAGACCATTCCATGCTGAAAGGCAAGACCGCCCTCGTCACAGGCTCCACCAGCGGCATCGGCCTCGGCATGGCCAGGGCGCTCGCCCGCCAGGGCGCCAACATCATGCTGAACGGCTTCGGCGACGTCGACGGGCCGAAGGCGGAAATCGCCGCGCTCGGCGTCCAGGCTGGCTACCACGGGGCCGACATGAGCAAGCCGGCCGAGATCGAGGACATGATGAAGGCAGCGGCCGCGCAGTTCGGCCGCGTCGACATCCTGGTGAACAACGCCGGCATCCAGCACGTGGCGCCGGTGGAGGATTTCCCCACCGACCGCTGGGACGCCATCATCGCGATCAACCTGACCAGCGCTTTCCACACCAGCCGGCTCGCCCTGCCCTCGATGAAGAAGGCCAACTGGGGCCGCATCATCAACGTCGCGTCCGTGCACGGCCTGGTGGCGTCGGCGCAGAAGTCCGCGTACGTCGCGGCCAAGCACGGCCTCGTCGGCCTGACCAAGGTCACTGCGCTGGAGACCGCCACCACCGGCGTCACCTGCAACGCCATCTGCCCCGGTTGGGTGCTCACGCCGCTGGTGCAAAAGCAGGTGGATGCGCGCGCCGCCGCCAACGGCATCTCGAACGAAGAAGCCAAGAAGCAGTTGCTGGCCGAGAAGGAGCCGTCTCTGCAGTTCACCACCCCCGAGGAGCTCGGCGAGCTGGCCGTGTTCTTCTGCTCCGACGCCGCGAAGAACGTGCGGGGCGTGGCGTGGAACATGGACGGCGGCTGGGCCGCCCAGTAAAAAAGCCCGCCGAGGCGGGCCGAAGGTCAGGGAGAACCGTCACCCGCCTTTAACGGGCGTTGTGCGTGCGCAGGTTGTTGTCGTGGTCGTGGTGCTTGCGGCGCAGCCCCAGCAGTCCGGCAAGACCCAGCAGGCCGATCCAGCCCATGTCGCGGTCGCTACGCGTTTCGGTGTTGCCCATGTCGGAAGGGCCGGCGCCCATCTGCGTGGTGCTCGGGGTCGAGCTGCTGCCCGTGTTCGCCGAGGACGAAGCGGCCGTCGTGTCCGAAGAGGACGGCGACGAGGACATCGTGGTGGACGAGGGCGACGTGGTGGTGCTCGTGTCCTGGGCCATCACCGGCAGGGCGCAGGCGAGGCCGAGAGTGGCGGCGGCGGCAACTTGGGAAAGCTTCTTCATGGAAATGACTCCTTGGGTTTCGATGGATCCATGATGCGTGCCAGGCCGGGGGCGCGCAGTCGGACCGGCGCGGAACAGCGGCAAGGAAAAGGTGGGCCAGCGGTTCCGCCAGGAGGGCCAGCAGTACACACTGTGTCGGGGTTGAAAACCCGGCGACGTCCTACTTGAAGGCGACCGGCCGAGTCACCAGCGCTGGCCTCCAGCTAGTCGCCCAGCTGCAGCTCGTAGGGATGCGTCATCTCGAAGCGGCACTGGGCCAGGTCGAAGTCCCAGCGCTCCACCTTGCAGGTGCGGGCCGCGCCCGGCGCGGGCGCTTCCCACCGGATGACGTTCAGCGAGTTGGGTGTGCCATGGCGCACGCGATGCGACACCGCCGTGCCGGCCTGGACGCAATACATGGCCCGCGGTGCTCCCTTCGCAAGGGCGCACACGTCGCTCACGTAGGGCAGGTGGATGTGGCCGCCGAGCACCAGGTCCGCACCGGCGCGGGACCAGGCCTGCACGGCCGCCTCGCCTCCGTGCAGGCGGTCCTCCTCGTCCTCGGGCCGCATCACGCAGGCCGGCTGGTGGGTCACGACGATGCGGAGCTGGTCCGGTCGGCGCGCGCGCAAGCGGTCGACCACGCGCTGGATCTGCTTGGGCGACACCTCGCCGTCCTTGTGCCGCTCGGGCCGGGTCGTGTTGACGCCGATGACCAACACGTCCTCGAGTTCGATCTCGGGCTCGAGGTTGCGGCCGAAGCAAGCCATGTACTTGCCGTACGGCGAGAACACTCGCGCCGCGACGTTGTAGAGCGGGATGTCGTGGTTACCCGGCAAGGTCAGCAGGTGGGGGACGCCGAGAGAATCGCAAAAACGGCGGGCGGCCGCGAACTGGGCGCTGCGGGCTCGCTGCGTGATGTCGCCGCTGAGGATGACGGCATCGGGTTTCTGGTCGCGCACCAGCTGCTGGACGGCGGCCACCACCGGCGGCTCCTCGGTGCCGAAATGGGTGTCGGAAATGTGCAGCAGGACGCTCATTCAGGCGGCAGCCTCTGCTCCACCGGCGGCAGCATCACCTTCAGCGGCCGCGGGGCCACCGTGAAGCGCAGCGGCAGCTCCATCCGCAGCACCTCCCCATCGGTGGCCACGCTCATCCGACGGATGCGGCGCGACCCCACGCTGAGGGTCCGCATGGCGAAAGAGTCCACGGCGCGTTCGTCGCCCAGGCGGCCGAGCAGTGCGGACGCCACCATCCGCAGCTTGGCCCACAGGTCGATGGAGCGCACGGTCAGCCCGGCCAACCGCCCCTCCCCCACCTGCGCAACGATCTCGTCGCCGATGCCGATGCGCTGCAATTGCAGGCGGTTGTTGCAGACGAAAACACTCGCCGTCCGCAGTTGCTTCAGCTGTCCATCGAGCTCCACGTCGAGCAGCAGCTGCCGTTGCCACTCCAGCAGGCTGCGCAGCGCCGAGAGCATCGCGATCCAGCGGCGGCGGCCCAGTCTGGTCTTGACCTGCTCCCGGTCCGCGAGAAGCTTCGGATAGAGGCCGACCGACGCGTTGACCAGGAAGAGGCGCTGGTTCACCCAGCCCACCTGCACCGGCTCGGGCTGCGCGGCGAGCAGCATGCGCGTGGCTTCGGCCGCGTCGAGCGCCAGCCCGTGCTCGCGCGCGAACAGGTTGAACGTGCCCTGTGCGATCACGCCCAGCGGCACGTCGTGCGTGAAGGCGGCCTGCGCCGCGCAGTTGATGGTGCCGTCGCCACCGGCGGCGACGACGACGCCGTTCTCGTCCCGCGCGAGCCGCGCCGCCTCCTGGCAGGCTGCGACGATCCGTCCCGGCCGCACTTCGACGTAGCGGAAGCGGCGCCCCGCGGCGGACAGCTCCTGCTCGATGGCCTGCCGGACTTCATCCTTCGGGCGCGCGCCCGATCCCGGGTTGAGGACGATGAAGAGCTCCGCCGGCGCAGGGCTGGCGCCGGAGCTTCTGCTTTCGGCGGTTTGCGCGGACAGGACAGCTGACATGCTCCGAGCTTAGGGCCGCCGGACGGCTGCGCTTGTCGGACTGCAGCGCTATGGGCCGCGTCGCCGCCACCCGTCAGCGCAGTTGGACGGAGCCCGAAACCGTCACCACCACCGAGCTCTTGCCCGGTTCCACCGGGACGGGAGCGTCGGCCGCGGCGGCGCGCGCCTCCTGCGCCATCATCCGCATGCGCGGCTGGAAGCCCGGGTCATTGGCGTTCACGGCCACCTCGCGCAAGGTGTAGCCCGAAAAGCCGAAACCCTTCGCCAGCTCGCCGGCGCGCGCCTTGAAGCTCTCGATGGCCTGCGCCTGCGCCTGGCGCTCGACGCGTTCGCGCTGCTCGCGACTGAGGCCGAAGTTCACGCCGCCCAGGGTCATGGTCGTGATGCGGCCGGCGGTCTGCGTGATGCGCGCGAAGTCGCGGCCTTCCAGAACCAAATCCGCCGTGCCCGTCCAACCGGAGATGCGCCCTTCCTTGTTGTGGCGCGGATAGAGGGCGAAGTTGCCGGTGCGCACGTCCAGTTGCCCCGCCTGCGCGTTCTTCTTGGCTTCGGCCAGCGCCGCATCGAGCGCGGTCTTCAACTGCCCCTGCACTACTGCGGGGTCGGTGCCGTCGCGCGCGGTCGTGAGATGGAGCATCAGCAGGTCCTGCTGCACTTCGACGGTGCCGCTGGCCTGCAGCTGCAGGACGTTCTGCGGTGGGGCGACGGTCGCCACCTGCGCATGCGCAAGGCCGGTCGCCAGCAAGCAGGCAGCGATCAAGGTTCGGGTGCGATTCATGGATCATTCTTTTCGTGAAGGTGCAGGGGATTCTGCATAGGACAAAGCGCCCTTCGCCCACAACGGGCGGGCATGGGGCCCGTTCACACACGCCATGTCAACGCGCGATGGCTGGGGCAACAGATGTAACCGTGTGAAAAGCACCCGGTGAAAACCCGGAATCCGGGGGTCCAGCCCTTCAGAATCGGCGCTGTTACAAATAGGCCCTGGAGAACCATGACCCAAGCAGCAGCACGGACCGACAAGATCCTCGTCGTCGATGACGACGCGCGCATCCGCGACCTCCTGCGCCGCTACCTCACGCAGGAAGGCTTCGAAGTCATCCTGGCGGAAGACGGCAAGGCACTCAACCGGCTGATGCTGCGGGAGACCGCGGACCTGATCGTGCTGGACCTGATGATGCCCGGCGAGGACGGTCTGTCCATCTGCCGGCGCCTGCGGGCCGCGAACGACCGCACGCCGATCATCATGCTCACCGCCAAGGGCGAGGACGTGGACCGGATCGTCGGCCTGGAAGTCGGCGCCGACGACTACCTCGGCAAACCCTTCAACCCGCGCGAGCTGCTCGCCCGCGTGCATGCGGTGCTGCGCCGCCGTCCGGCGCAGGAAGCGCCCGGCGCCCCTTCTTCGGACAACGAGGTGGTGTCCTTCGGCCCCTTCGCCTTCGACCTGGGCGCCCGCACGCTGCGCAAGAACGGCGAGGAACTGCCGCTGACCACCGGCGAGTTCGCCATGCTCAAGGCGCTGGTGCGCCACCCCCGCCAGCCGCTGTCGCGCGAGAAGCTGGCGCAGCTGGCGCGCGGCCGCGAGTTCGAGCCGTTCGACCGCAGCCTGGACGTGCAGGTCTCGCGCCTGCGCAAGCTCATCGAGGCCGATCCGGCGTCGCCGCGCTACATCCAGACAGTGTGGGGCGTGGGCTACGTCTTCGTGCCGGACGGAGCGGGTTGATAGCTCTGCGCTACGGTGGGTGACAGAATGACGGCGTCATGATCCGCGGCGTCACCACCCAACTCGAAGCCACCAGCCCTGCCCCGCTGGAGACCGCCCCCGCGCCGCTGGAAATGCGGCCGCGGCTGGGCCTGTCGCTGTTCTGGCGCACCTTCTTCCTGCTGTCCCTCCTGCTGATCGGGTCCATCGTGGCCTGGCTGCAGACCTTCCGGCAGCTGGAGTTCGAACCGCGCGCGGTGCAGACGGCGCAGCAGATCGCGTCCCTCGTGAATCTGAGCCGCGCCGCGCTGGTCCACGCCGACCCGATCGCCCGCGTCTCGCTGATCAAGACGCTGGCCGACCAGGAAGGCGTGCGCATCCTGCCGCGCGAGCCGGTCGACAAGTACACGCCTCTCAATGCCAGCGCCATCGACCAGCGCATCGTCGACGAACTCGCCAACCGGCTGGGCAGCGGCACGGTGATGGCCAGCGCCATGAATGGCGAAGACGGCTTGTGGATCGGTTTCAAGATCGATCGCGACGACTACTGGATGCTGCTGGACCGCACCAAGTTCTCGCAGGTCGGCGGCAAGACCTGGCTGGTGTGGCTGATCACCGCGGCGGCGCTGTCGCTGGCGGGCGCGGCGGTCATCGCCCGATTGATCAACCGGCCGCTGAAGCAGTTGTCCTTTGCCGCCAGCCGGGTGCGCGACGGCGACTTCGATGCCAGCCGGCTGGACGAGAAGGCGGTGACTTCCGAGATCCGCGAGGTGAACATCGGCTTCAACCGGATGGCGCAGCAGCTCGCCAAGATCGAACAGGATCGCGCGGTCATGCTGGCCGGCATCTCGCACGATCTGCGCACGCCCCTGGCGCGGCTGCGCCTGGAAACGGAGATGAGCGTCGTCGACGCCGATGCGCGCGACCACATGGCCGCCGACATCGACCAGCTCGA
>JAJNBO010000077.1 GCA_021156245.1 Ramlibacter sp.
GGACCGCGAGATCGAGCGCGAGGCCGGCACCAGCATGAACGAGATCCTGCTGCTGCATGGCCAGGCCGGCTACCGCCGCTACGAGCGGCGCGCGCTGCTTCGCATCGCCGAGGAGCACGGCGAGGGGGTGGTGATGACCACCGGTGGCAGCATCGTGAGCGAGCGCGAGACCTTCGACCTGCTGCAAAGCCACTTCTACTGCGTGTGGGTCAAGGCCAGCCCTGAAGAACACATGAGCCGCGTCGTCGCCCAGGGCGACATGCGGCCTTTCGCCACCGGCGACGGCGGCAATGGCGACGTGTCCCGCAACGCCATGGGCGAGGCGCTGGAAGACATCCGGCGCATCCTCGCCAGCCGTGAAGCCCTGTATGCCCGCGCCGACGCGGTGGTGGACACCGCCGCCCGGAGCGTCAAGCAATCCCTCAAGGACCTTCAGCGCGCCGTGCCGGCGCCGCAGTCCGCAGCCCTGGAGACGAGATGAACGCCATGACCGAACCCCTGCTGTTCAAGCAGACCCTCGCCGGAGAGGAGCGTGAGCTGGTCAGCTTTGCCACGCACCCTTCCCGCTACCGCCACTGGACGCTGAACGTCGAAGGCGACGTGGCCCGCCTGAAGCTGGACATCGACGAGGACGGCGGCATCAAGCCGGGCTACAAGCTCAAGCTCAATAGCTACGACCTGGGCGTCGACATCGAGCTGCACGACGCGGTCAATCGCATCCGCTTCGAGCATCCCGGCGTCAAGGTCGTGGTGTTCGAGAGCGCCAAGGAGCGCATCTGGTGCTCCGGCGCCAACATCTACATGCTGGGCCTGTCGACGCACGCCTGGAAGGTGAACTTCTGCAAGTTCACCAACGAGACGCGCAACGGGCTGGAGGATTCCTCGCGCAACGAAGGACTGAAGGCGGTCGCCGCGGTCACCGGCGCGTGCGCGGGTGGCGGCTACGAGCTGGCCCTGGCCTGTGACCGCATCGTGATGGTGGACGACCGGTCCTCCACGGTGAGCCTGCCGGAGGTGCCGTTGCTGGGCGTGCTGCCCGGCACCGGCGGCCTGACCCGCGTGACCGACAAGCGCAAGGTGCGCCGCGACCTCGCGGACATCTTCTGCACCACCAGCGAAGGCGTGCGGGCCGACCGCGCCAAGGACTGGAAATTGATCGATGCGTACGCCAAGCCCCAGCAGTTCGGCGCGCTGGTGGACCAGGAAGTGGCGGCCTTGCGCGCACAGTCGACGCGCATCGGTCCGGACAAGGGCATCGAGCTCACGCCCCTGAAGGCCGTGATCGACGAGCAGGGCTACCACTACGACACGGTCGACGTGCAGATCGACCGCGCCGCGCGCATCGCCACCTTCACGGTGTCCGCGCCGAAATCGCACGTCGCCTCGGCGCCGGATGCGATCGTCGCGGAGGGCGCGTCCTGGTGGCCGCTGAAGCTGGCGCGTGAACTGGACGACGCCATCCTGAACCTGCGCACCAACGAACTGGAGATCGGCACCTGGGTGATCAAGACGCGCGGCGACGCCAACATGGTCATGGCCGCGGACGCCGTGCTGGAGAAGAACAGGTCGCATTGGTTGGTGCGCGAGACGATCGGCGCCCTGCGCCGCACGCTCGCCCGCCTGGACGTCACCAGCCGCTCGCTGATCGCGCTGGTGGACGAAGGCTCGTGCTTCGCCGGCACCTTGTACGAGCTGGCGCTGGCCTGCGACCGCATCTACATGCTGGACCTGCCGGACGCTCCGGACGCCGCACCCGCGCTGCGCCTGAATGCCGCCAACTTCGGGCGCTACCCCGAGGTGAACGGTCTCACCCGCCTGCAGACGCGGCTGTACGAGGACGAGTCCACCATCGCGCAGCTGCAAGGCCTGCAGGACAGCCCGCTGCGCGCCGACCAGGCGCTGGCGCTGGGCCTCGTCACGCTCACGCCCGACGACATCGACTGGGACGACGAGATCCGCCTGATGCTGGAAGAGCGCGCGTCGCTGTCTCCCGACGCGTTGACGGGCATGGAGGCGTCGCTGCGGTTCCCAGGCAAGGAAACGATGGAGACCCGCGTCTTCGGCCGTCTCTCGGCCTGGCAGAACTGGATCTTCATCCGCCCGAATGCGGTGGGCGAAGAGGGTGCCTTGAAGTTGTTCGGTACCGGCAAGAAGGCCAAGTTTGACTGGAAAAGGATTTGACATGAGCACCATCGACCTGCAAGCCAAGATCCCGAACAACGTCGCCCTGGCGGACAACCGCCAGCTGCAACGCGCGCTGGAACACTGGCAGCCCGCCTTCCTGAACTGGTGGGACGAAATGGGCCCCAGCGACTTCAAGGCCAAGGAGGTGTACCTGCGCACCGCCGTCGGCGTGGACGCGCAAGGCTGGGCGCAGTACGGCTACACGCCGATGCCGGACTACCGCTGGGGCATCTTCCTTGCCGACAAGGAAGCGGACCGGAAGATCGGCTTCGGCGACCACATGGGCGAGGATGTCTGGCAGGACGTGCCCGGCGAATACCGCTCGACGTTCCGCCGGCTCATCGTGACGCAGGGCGACACGGAACCGGCGTCCGTGGAGCAGCAGCGCCTGCTGGGGCACACCGCGCCGTCGCTGTACGACCTGCGCAACCTGTTCCAGGTGAACGTGGAAGAGGGCCGCCACCTCTGGGCGATGGTCTACCTTCTGCACGCGCACTTCGGCCGCGACGGCCGCGAGGAGGCGGAAGAACTGCTGATGCGCCACAGCGGCGACACCGACAAGCCGCGCATCCTGGGCACGTTCAACGAGCCGATGGACAACTGGCTGTCGTTCTTCATGTTCACGTACTTCACCGACCGGGACGGCAAGTTCCAGCTGAAATCCTTCGCCGAGAGCGCGTTCGATCCGCTGGCGCGCACCACGCGCTTCATGCTGACGGAAGAGGCGCACCACATGTTCGTGGGCGAGACCGGCGTCGGTCGCGTCATCAAGCGCACGCTGGAGGTGATGAAGGAGCTGGACACCGATGACTGGAAGAAGGTGCGCGAGCACGGCGCCATCGACCTGCCCACCATCCAGCGCTTCATGAACTTCTGGTTCTCCAGCTCGCTGGACCTGTTCGGCTCGGAATCGTCCTCCAACGCGGCCAACTACTTCGCCAACGGCATCAAGGGCCGGCCGGACGAAGCCAAGTTCGCCGACCACCGCGAGGTGGACACGTCCATGACGATCAACGTGCCGGACGGCAAGGGCGGCGTCAAGGAGGAGCAGGTCTCCGTGCGCAACGGCATCAACGAGGTCACGCGCCTGGAGTACGTCAAGGACTGCAACGTCGGAGTGACCCGCTGGAACATGGCGATCAAGCGTGCCGGCGTGCCCTTCGAGCTGAAGCTGCCTTCCACGCGTTTCCGCCGCCAGGTTGGCGTGTGGGCGAACGTGCCCACCACGCCGGAAGGCCAGCCGATCCCGCAAGCCGAGTTCGATGCGAAGAAGGCGGACTGGCTGCCGTCCGATGCGGACGTCGCGTTCGTCAAGAGCCTGATGAACCGGGTGACGGAGCCGGGCAAGATGGCGGCGTGGATCGCGCCGCCGGACCGTGGCATCAACGCCAACCCGGTCGAATACGAGTACGTGAAGCTCTAGGCCTGTTGCTACAGTAGCGGCCGATGCATCGACTGACGGCCGCCCTCCTGATCGCACTCGCCTTGGCAGCCCGTGCCGGCGCGCAGCCGCAAGGCCAGCAACCGTTGCCCGAACTCCTGCGGCAGGCAGGCGCAGTCACGAGCAACGGCGCGCCGGATCTCGCCGGGCTGGACGCCTCGCCGACGCGCGACCAGCAACTGCCCCTGTTCCGCGCCGTCATGGCCGCGCCCCTCGAGGCGCCGTACCGGGCGGGGACGCTGGCGGACTCCTTCAAGGCAGCGGCGGGGTCGCCGCATGAGCTGATCGGGCGCGCGGGTGCGCTGTCGGGCAGTCGCTTGCGGCGTGCCGTCGACGCCGGCATGCCCGCGATCGAAGCGCGGCTGCGCGCCGCGCCCGACCCACTGGCCGAAAGCCTGGCGTGGATGGCGTCGACCCAAGCCGGCCTCGGCTGGGTTCCGGTCCTGCCCGATCGCGCGCAGCTGCCCGACCCCTTGCGCTACGAGCTCGCCCGCGTTCTGGCTGCCATGTCGCAGTCGCAGCAATTCCTGGCGCGGGGGTTGGAGCGCTTGCCGCCCGGCGTGACGCCGCAGTTGCTGCGCGGGCAGGCGTTCGACGGCCAGCTCCGTCCCTTCGAGACCCCTGACTACCGGCAGTTGCTGTCGCTCCTCGAGCGCGAAGCCTTGCTCGCAGGCATGCTCGACCTGGTCGGCGCGGTCGATCGCCTCCAGCGGTTCGTGAAGAGCGAGGCGAGCCTGCCCCCAGTCGCGTGGTCGCTGCAGACGCCGCTCGGCTGGATCGTCGTCGACACCACCGCCCGCGACAACCGGCACCAGCTGAAAGACCCGTTGCTCGTGCTCGACGTGGGCGGCGACGACGCGTACGAATTCCTGGCCCCGGCGGAGACGCACCGGATCAGCGTGCTCCTGGACCATCGCGGCAACGACCGGTACGCGACCGCGGCACCGGGCGCCGACCCGTCGAGCGCGACGCTCGGGTACGGCATCCTCTGGGACACCGAAGGCGACGACCGCTACGAGGGAGCGCAGCAGGCGCAGGCTTCGGCGCTTTTCGGTGCTGCCTTGCTGGTCGACGGCGGTGGCCGCAACCGCTTCGTGGCGAGCAGCCATTCGCAGGCCCACGCGGTCGGCGGCATCGCGGTGCTGGCCAGCGGCGGCGGCGACGACGCGTTCGTCGCGCAAACCTATTCGCAGGCCAGCGGAGGACCGCAGGGCGTTGCGCTGCTCATCGAACCGGGCGGCGACGACCGCTACACGCTGGACAACGCTCCGCTGGTGCGGCCTTCGCCGCAGCTTCCGGATCGCAACACCTCGATGGGGCAGGGCGCCGGCTATGGAGGGCGAGGGGATTTCTTCGACGGCCGCTCGCTGGCGGGCGGCATCGGCCTGCTGCTGGACCTGGGCGGGAACGACCGGTACGAAGCGCAGGTGTTCGCGCAAGGCGTGGGCTACTACGAGGGCCTGGGCTTGCTGGTCGACGATGGGGGCAGCGACAGCTTCGACGCCGCCTGGTATGCCATGGGCGCGGGCGCGCATCACGCGGCGGGCATCCTCCTGCAACGCGGCAAGGGAAACGACGCCTATCGCTCGAGCCACGAAGTTGTGCTGGGCTCCGCGCATGACTTCTCGGTCGGCGTCTTCGTGGACGAGAGCGGCGACGACGACTACGCCGTCGGCCAGTTGAGCCTGGGAGTCGGGCACGCGAACAGCACCGGCCTCTTCGTCGACGGCTCCGGCGATGACCGCTACACGGTCGCGTCCGCCACGTGCCGCGCCCTGGGCGCGGCGTACCAGCACGCGTGGGGCAACGCGCGCGAAACCTTGCCGAACCTCGGCCTGTTCATGGATCTCGGCGGCATGGACAGCTACCCGGCGCACTGCGCACGCGCCGGGAACGACAGCCGCTGGAGCGGGCCGCGCGCGTGGCCGCTGCTCCGGCTGGCCAGCGAGGCTTCCGCGGGGATCGACGGGGAGTGGCCGCTGCCATTCGCATTGCGCCTGCTGACGCGTCCCGCCGCGCCGGCTGCACCTTGAAGCCCTGAAGGCATCAGCCTGCGGGCAGCGCCTGCAGCTCCATGGTCTCGCGCGCGTCCAGCCGGAAAAGCGACACCGCATGCAGCAGGTCCGTAGCTTGCCGGCTCAGGCTGTCGGCCGCCGCCGCGGCTTCCTCCACCAGCGAAGCATTGCTTTGCGTGACCTGGTCGATCTGGGTGACGGCCAGGCTCACCTCCGCCACGCCCTGGGTCTGTTCGGCCGTCGCGCTGCTGATCTCCGACAGCAGCGTCGTCATCTCCTGCACCTGCCGCACCACGTCCGCCATGCTGCGGCCGGCATGGGCCGCCTGCTGCTCGCCTGCGCCCACCTGCTGCACGCTCGCCTCGATGAGCGACTTGATCTCGCGCGCGGCGGAAGCGCTGCGCTGCGCCAGCGAGCGCACCTCCGCGGCGACCACCGCGAAGCCGCGCCCCTGTTCACCGGCACGCGCCGCTTCCACCGCGGCGTTGAGGGCGAGGATGTTGGTCTGGAAAGCGATGCCGTCGATCACGCTGGTGATGTCCGTGATGCGCCGGCTCGCGTCGGTGATGCCGGCCATGGTCGTCACCAGCTGCGTCACGGCATCGCCGCTCGCCACGGCGGCCTGGCTGGCCGACGCGGCCATCTCGCTGGCCCGTCGCGTGGTTTCGGAGTTATGCCGCACGATCGTGTTGATCTGCTCAATGGACGCCGCCGTCTGCTGGAGGTTGCTGGCCTGCTCCTCGGTGCGCTGGCTCAGGTCCTGGTTGCCGTTGGCGATCTGCACCGTGCCTGCCGCGATGTGTTCGCTGCTCTGGCGCACCGTGCCCACCAGGCGCTGCAGGTTGTCGTTCATGACCGCCAGTGACGCGAGGAGCTGCGCGGTCTCGTCGCTGCCCTGCACGCGGATGCGGGAACTGAGGTCGCCCCGGGCCACGGTTTCGGCGATCGCCACGGCCTGCCGCAAGCGCACCACGATGCTGCGCGACACCGCGACGCTCACCCCCAGCAAGACGGCAGCCGACAGCGCCATGACGGCCAGGATCGCGGTGGCCGCCCGGCCCGCGGCGTGCTGGCTCGCCTCCTGCGTGGCCTGGGTGCGGCGGGCGATCTGGTCGCTCAGCGCCGCCATGTCCTTTTCGACCTTGCGAAAACTTTCCAGGAACGCATCCCGCTTCTTCATGGCTTCGGCGGTGTCCGTCAGGGCGAGGTTCACCATCTGCGTCGCGTTCGCCAGGTAGGCGGCGAGATCGGGCCGCAGGTGCCGCAACGATTGGCGGATGTCGTCGTCGAGGTCGGCCGCCTCCAGCTGCTTGATCGAGTTCTCGAACGACCCGGAATGCGCGGCGAGGTCGGCGCGGATCGCCTTCTGCTTCTCGAGTTCGTAGCGCATGCCCAGTTCCAGGGCTCCGAGGACATCCGCGCGCAGCGCGTCGTGCGCCATGTCCGCCGTCATCTGGTTGCGCAGTGCGATGCCGTCACGCTGCAACTGCTGCGTCGCGGCGTTCAGCGACTCGGCGGCCAGGTAGCCCGTGATGCCCACTGCGAGGACGAAGGAGAGCGCCAGTCCGCCGAAGGCGGTGAGCTTGCGCGAGATGGTCATCTGGAAATTCATGGCCCGACGAACGTAAGTAAACGTAAGCTCGACGGTAGCACGGCCAGGCCCTCGTTCCGGCCCGCGCGGACGGAAGGTGCCCGGCGTGGAATGGGTGGCGCAGCCTGCGCCGATGTGCCATGACAAAGGCCTGGACTGCAGCCCGCTTAGAATGCGTGCTCGTCGGAGCGTAGCGCAGTCTGGTAGCGCATCTGGTTTGGGACCAGAGGGTCGTAGGTTCGAATCCTATCGCTCCGACCACCAACACCCGCTCCCCAGCGAGCCTGCCCTTCGCGGCGCAGGTTAGGGGAAATACCTTCGCAACGCCTCTTCGAATGCCGGCACGTCCGTCCCGACGTGCGTCGTGCTGAATCCCATGTGCGCGACGCCCAGGCCCACATAGTTGCGCGCCCGGATCCGGTCGTACAAGGAGGCCACGAAGGTCCCGTTGGTGGTGCCGCTGGCGCCGCCGGCCAGGAAGAGGGTGGCGGGCACGGGCCGCCCTGAATCCGCGAGTTGCTGTTCGAAGGCGTACACGCTGTTCGGGTCGCCGCCGCCGGTGCTCGACTCGGTCGACAGGAAGTGCGAGAACCGGACGTTCCCCGCGGTGCCTTCCAGGATCATGGCGGCGAGCACGAAGTAGCCGCCGTGCGACAGGCCGGTGAGAGCGCGGCGGGCCGGGTCCGCGCGGTACTGCGACTGGATCCGCGCCACGAGTTCCTGGACGATGAACGCGTGGTAGCGCTCCGCGCCCGGCATCAGGAAGTCGATGTTGCGGCGGTCCACCCCGCCGATGCCGACGAGGATCGCTTCCGTGCCGCGTTGCTGCATGACCTGCTTCAGGGCATCGAAACGCGTGACATTCAGGTTCCCGTAGCCGTGCCGCGCGTCGCCTTCGACGGCGTAGATGACGGGATACGTCCGGGTGCCGGCGGCATAGGACTCCGGCGTGTACACGCTGATGGCGTAGTTCGCGCCGGTGCGGGCCGAGGCGATGCTGAAAGTCTCCACGCGGCCGACCGGTTCGCCCGGAGGGTCGCCCGCGCCGCCACCGCCGCCTCCGCACGCGACGAGCGCAGTGGCCATGCAGGCGAGCAGGAAGAACCGGAGGATCGTCGCGAAGAGGTTTTGCATGGGGAGGCGGGCAGTGCTTGCGCATCGTGCCAGAGCCACGCGCCGCGTTTGATGGGAAAATCCCTGCAGTCTGCCCGTAGCTCAGTTGGATAGAGCACCTGCCTTCTAAGCAGGTTGTCGGGGGTTCGATTCCCTCCGGGCAGGC
>JAJNBO010000078.1 GCA_021156245.1 Ramlibacter sp.
ATGATGCGGCGCAGCTCGCGCTCCTTCTTGCGCACGTCGTCGACCTGGCCGCGCACCATGTCGCACAGCTTCTCGATGGTCTTGGCCGTGAAGCGGATGGTCATCAGCTCCTCGGACAGCGCCTTCTGCGCCTTGTGGTACGCCGGAGTGCCCCAGCCTTCCTTGTCGTAGACCTTGTGCACCTTCTCGAACAGGCTGGCGATGCGGTCGAAGCGCTCGAGCGCCTGCGCCTTCAGCTCTTCGAGCTTCTTGGTCAGCGCCTTGCTGCCGCCGGAGCCGTCGTCGTCATCGTCGGCGTCGAACTCGTCGAAGTCCTCTTCCGCCACGTAGTCGTCGGCTTCGTTCGGGTTCGAGAAGCCGTCCACCACGGTGGAGATGACGATCTTGCCTTCGCGGATCTCCGCGGCCAGCCGCAGGATCTCGGCGATGGTGGCGGGGGAGGCGGAGATCGCCTCCATCATGGCCATCAGGCCGCCCTCGATGCGCTTGGCGATCTCGATCTCGCCTTCGCGCGTGAGCAGCTCCACGGTGCCCATCTCGCGCATGTACATGCGCACGGGGTCGGTGGTGCGGCCGAACTCGCTGTCCACGGTGGACAGCGCGGCTTCGGCTTCCTCTTCCGCTTCCTCGACCGTCGCCGTGGTCGGCGTGGTGTTGTTCAGCAGGAGCATCTCGGCGTCGGGCGTCTGCTCGTACACCGCGACACCGAGGTCGTTGAGCATCGCCACCACGACTTCGAGCGTCTCGGCGTCCACCAGCTTCTCGGGCAGGTGGTCGGTGATTTCCGAGTGCGTGAGGTAGCCGCGGGTCTTGCCGAGCGTGATCAGCGTCTTCAGGCGCTGGCGGCGCTTGGCCATTTCTTCCTCGGACAGGACGGTCTCGTCCAGGCCGAATTCCTTCATCAAGGCGCGTTCCTTCGCCTTGCTGATCTTCATGCGCAGCGGCTTGGCCTTTTCGGCGACCGCTTCGACGACCACCGGTTCGCTGTCCGCGAATTCGGCTTCGATGTCGCCCAGGTCCTCTTCACCCTCGGCCAGCGCCGGCTTGCCGGCGGCCTCCTTGGGCTTGCGGCCGCGCTTGGCGCCGGCCTTCGCGGGCGCCTCGACTTCGGTGGTCGCCTTCGGCGGTCGGCCCGGTTTCTTCTTCGCCGGTTCTTCGGCGACGGCCGCGGACTTGGCGGTCTTCCTGGTTTCTTCCTTGGCGGCGGGCTTGGCGGGCGACTTCGTGGGCACGGGCTTGGTTACTTTCGTGGCTGCGGCGGTTTTGGATGCAGGCTTGTCGTTCTTCACGACCTTCAACTGGGCTTTGGCGTTCTTCGCGGCCGGGGCTGACGGTTTGACTGCCTTTCGCGGCGTCGGTTTCGCGGCGGCGGACAGCTTTTTCTGTGCGGGCATAGGACCTCGGGCAAAGAGCGGAAACACAATAGCGCCACGAACCCGGCGCGGGTGGTGAAGGAGGCCGACAGCGGCCTTCAGGGGCAAGATGGGTGGGCGAACATTTGGGGTGCAGCCCTTGCGGAAAGTTTGGCCTGTGCCCTGTGCTTGGGGCGCCGCGCGGTGCGCGCGGATGACCGGTCCGGAGGTGCTGCTGTCGCTCTTGCCGCCAGCAAACCCTACATTATATCGACCTTGCCGGATTTCAAGCCTAGGTGCCGGGTTTTTGCGCTCCGAGCAACGCCTTGTAGCGCTCGAAAGCCTCCGGATCCGACGGCGCCGCCGCCGCCAGCCGCTGCATCTCCTCGCTGCGGCGGCGCTGTTTTTCCTTGGCGAGGATGTCCGTCAGCTCGGCCGGGTCCGCCTCGATCTCGGGCGGCACCTTGGCCATCTCGGCAATGGCGAACTGCTCGTGCGCATGTCCCTGCAAAGCCGCGCGCAGCGCCTCCCACGGTTGCGGGCCATGGTCATGGTGCTGGCTGTCGAGCCAGGCGAACAGCGGGCCGTAGGGCGCCGGCATCTCGACCAGCAGGTGATGCTCGTCATGGCTCAGCCGTTCCCAGGCCTGCGGCTCGGAAAACAGGATCTGCAGCGCCCGCGTGCCGCGGTTCATCGGCTGGCTGCGCACGGAGCGTCGGACCGGCGCCGGGTTGCCTTCCGGCCGCCGCCAGGCCCTGCGCTCGCCTTCCTCCCGCCGCTGCGACCCGGGCCGCTTGCCCTCCCAGAGTTCGCCGAGCTCGCGGGCTTCGAGCTGCACCAGGTCGGCGATCTCGGCCAGCAGCTGCCGTTTCAGCGCCCCTTCGGGCAGCTGCGACCAGAGTGGCTTCGCGTTGGCGGCCAGGTGGGCGCGCCCTTCGGCGGTGTTCAGGTCGCAGCCCTCGCGCGAGGCCTCGATCAGGAAGCGTGACAGCGGCATGGCGTCGCTGATGTAGCGGGCGAAGGCGTCCTGGCCGTATTCGCGGATGTAGCTGTCCGGGTCGTGCTCCGGCGGCAGGAACAGGAACTTGACCGTGCGCACGTCGGTGGCATAGGGCAGGGCGCCGTCGAGGGCCTTGCGCGCCGCGCGGCGGCCGGCGGCGTCGCCGTCGAAGCTGAAGACGACGCTGTCGGTGAAGCGGAACAGCTTCTGCACGTGGTCCGGCGTGCAGGCGGTGCCCAGCGTCGCGACCGCGTTGGGGAAGCCCCGTTGCGCCAGGGCGACCACGTCCATGTAGCCCTCGGTCACCAGCACGAAGCCATGCTCGCGCAAGGCATTGCGGGCTTCCCACAGGCCGTAGAGCTCCCGGCCCTTGCTGAAGATCGGCGTCTCGGGCGAGTTCAGGTACTTCGGCTTCTCGTCGCCCAGCACCCGCCCGCCGAAGCCGATGCACTCGCCCTTGACGTTGCGGATGGGGAACATCACGCGGTCGCGGAAGCGGTCGTAGCGCTTGTCATCGTCTTCGTTGACGATCACCAGCCCGCTTTCGGCCAGCAGCGGGTCGTCGTAGTTGGGAAAGACGCTGGCCAGCGAGCGCCAGCCTTCGGGCGCGTAGCCCAGGCCGAACTGCTTCGCCACCTCGCCGGACACGCCCCGGCGCTTGAAATACTCCACCGCCTTCGCTGAGTTCTTCAGGTTCTTGCGGTAGGCCGCGCCGGCTTTCTCCAGCACGTCGGTCAGCGTCGCCTGCTTCTGGCGCTGCTCGGCCTGACGGGCGCGCTCCGCCGGGGGGATGTCCTCCTCCGGGACCTGCATGCCGTACTGGCCGGCGAGGTCCTTCACCGCCTCGGGAAAGCTCATGCCCGCGTAGTCGATCAGGAAGCCGATGGCGTTGCCGTTCTTGCCGCAGCCGAAGCAGTGGAAGAACTGCTTGGAGGGGCTGACCGTGAACGACGGCGACTTCTCCGAATGGAACGGGCACAGCCCCGAGAAGTTGGCCCCGGTCTTCTTCAACTGCACATAGCGGCCGACGATCTCCACCACGTCGGCGCGCGCGATCAGCTCGTTGATGAAGTTCTGCGGGATGGCCACGGGGGTAGGTTAACTCCGATCGATGCAGGCGCCTGGATCGGGCTACCCTTCACCGGAACGGAACCGGAGGAATTCAATGGCCAGCATTTTCGACCAGGACCTGCCGCGCAATGCGGCGAATTTCACGCCGATCTCGCCTTTGTCCTTCCTGGAGCGGGCCGCGGATGTCTACCCGGACAAGATGGCGGTAGTCCACGGGAGCCTGCGCCGCACCTGGTCGCAGACCTACGAGCGTTGCCGGCGGCTCGCCAGCGCGCTGCAGCGTGCCGGGCTGGGCAAGGGCGACACCGTGGCCGTGATGCTGCCCAACACGCCGCCCATGGTGGAGGCGCACTTCGGCGTGCCGATGGCGGGCGCGGTGCTGAATTCCCTGAATACGCGGCTCGATCCGGAAGCCGTGGCCTTCATGCTGGACCACGGCGAGGCCCGGGCCGTGATCGTCGACCCGGAGTTCGCGGGCACCATGCGCAGGGCGATTGCGCTGCGCAAGGAAACGAGGCCGCTGCTGGTCATCGACGTCGAGGACGCGCTGTTCACCGGAGAAACGCAGCGCATCGGCAGCATCACCTACGACGCCTTCCTGGCCGGCGGCGATCCGCAGTTCGCGTGGGAGCTGCCGGCGGACGAATGGGATGCGATCGCGCTGAACTACACCAGCGGCACCACCGGAAACCCGAAGGGCGTGGTCTACCACCACCGCGGCGCCGCGACCAACGCGATCTCCAACATCCTCGAATGGGACATGCCGAAGCACCCGGTCTACCTGTGGACCTTGCCGATGTTCCACTGCAACGGCTGGTGCTTCCCGTGGACCGTCGCGGCGCGCGCGGGCGTGAACGTCTGCCTGCGCAAGGTGGAGGCGCGCGCGATGGCGGATGCGATCCGCGGGCACGGCGTCACCCACTACTGCGGCGCGCCCATCGTGCACGGGATGCTGGTGAACGCGCCCGACGAACTGAAGCAGGGCCTGCCGGCCGGCGTGAAGGCGATGGTGGCGGGCGCGGCGCCGCCCGCGTCGCTGATCGAAGGCATGGAGAAGATGGGCTTCGACCTCACGCACGTCTACGGCCTGACGGAGGTCTACGGGCCGGCCACCGCCTGCGCCAAGCACGAGGCCTGGGAAGAGCTCGACATCGGCGAACGCGCGCGCCTGAATGCGCGGCAAGGCGTGCGCTACCACCTGCAGCGCAGCGCCGAGGTGCTCGATCCGCAGACCATGAGGCCGGTGCCGCGGGATGGCGAGACGATGGGCGAGATCATGTTCCGCGGAAACATCACGATGAAGGGCTACCTGAAGAACGCCAAGGCGACGCAGGAAGCGTTCGCCGGCGGCTGGTACCACACGGGCGACCTGGCGGTGCAGTACCCGGACGGCTACATCAAGATCAAGGACCGCAGCAAGGACATCATCATCTCGGGCGGCGAGAACATCTCGTCGATCGAGGTCGAGGACGTGCTCTACCGGCACCCCGAAGTGCTGGCGGCGGCGGTGGTGGCGAAGCCGGACGCGAAGTGGGGCGAGACGCCGTGCGCGTTCGTGGAGCTGAAGGCGGGCTCGAAGCTGACGGCCGAGGAAGTGGTGGCGCATTGCAAGAAGCACCTGGCCGGCTTCAAGGTGCCGCGCGCGGTGGTGTTCGGCGAATTGCCGAAGACGTCGACGGGGAAGATCCAGAAGTTCGAGCTGCGGAAGAAGGCTGGGTCCGCGAGCGCCATCGACGTTTAAGGCGGGTGCGGACAGCCCCGGACGCAAAGGACGCAAAAACTACGCAAAGTACGCAAAAGGACATCCAAACCATTCTTGGTTTTCTTTCGCGTCCTTTGCGTAACCTTCGCGTCCTTTGCGTCCGGAAGTCCTGCCCCGCTTTCAGGTCTTCATCGCGAGACCCAGCTTCTCCACCATCGCCTTTTCCTTGACGTACTGCTCGCGGATGAACTTCTCGTAGTCCGCCGTGCCCATGTAGATCACGGATTGGTCGTACTTCTCGAACATCGCCAGCACCGCCGGGTCTTCCAGCGCCTTGCGGAACGCATCGTGCAGCCGCCGCGTCACCACCGGGTCCATGCCCTTGGGCGCGCCGATGCCGAACGGCGACTCGGAGATCGTGTCGAAGCCCAGCTCGTTGAGTGTCGGCACGCTCGCCCACTTCTTGGTGCGCTTGGATCCATAGGTGGCCAGCAGGCGCGCCGTGCCGGCGTCGACGTGCCCGGACCAGCCGGTCGAATCGCTGTGTGCCATCGTGTGTCCGCCCAGCATGGCCTGCATGCCGTCGGCGAAGCCCTTGAAGGGCACGTGCTGCAGCTGGATGCCCGCCTTGTCCGCGAACTCCTCCACCGCCAGATGCGGCGTGGTGCCCTGGCCGGGGGAGCCGTAGGTGAACTTGCCCGGGTTGGCCTTGGCGAAGTCCACCAGGTCCTTGACGGACTTGATCGGCGAATCCGCCTTGACCACCATGCCGAAGGTGTAGCCGGTCATGTTGAGGATGTAGGTGAAGTCTTTGAGCGGGTCGAACTGCATCTTTTGCATGTGCGGCAGGCGCGCCACGCCGATGGTCAGCTGCGACAGCGTGTAGCCGTCCGGCTTGGCGCCCACCAGTTCGTTGGGCCCGAGCATCCCGCTGGCGCCCGCCTTGTTCTCCACGATCATCTGGCCGCCGAGCGCCTTGCCCGCGCTCTCCGCGATGGCGCGCATGACCGCGTCCGTCGCGCCGCCGGCGGGCCAGGGGCAGATCAGGCGGATCGGCCGCGAGGGGAAGGCCTGGGCATGCGACAGCGCGGGCAGGGCTATGCCGGCGGCGGCAGCCACGGCGGCCTGGACCAGTTGGCGGCGCGAGCGATCGGGACGATGCATGGCGTGTCTCCTTGAAGGAGGCCCAATCTAGCCCGGCCGGGCCGCTGGCCCATCAGGGTAAGCCTGTAACGGTGCGTCCCCGGCGCGACTCGGCGGCGGCATACTGGCTGCATGCCTGTGCTCAGCCCCGCCGGGGCGTACGTCCTGGCCCATCCCGGCACCTTCACCAAGCGCGTCCTCAAGGGCTTCCAGGCCAACCAGGGCCTGCTGCTGGCCGGGGCCGTGGCGTACTACGCGCTGCTGTCGGTGGTGCCGCTGCTCATCCTGGTGGTGATCGCCCTGTCGCACTGGGTCGACCAGGCCGAACTGCTGTCCACGCTGGGCACCTACCTGGAGTGGATCCTCCCCGGGCAGTCGAAGGCGATCGTGCAGGAGCTGGCCAACTTCGTGCAGCACCGGGACGTGATCGGCTGGGTGCTGCTCATCACGATGCTGTTCTTCAGCTCGCTCGCCTTCACCGTGCTGGAAAAGGCGATGGCGGTGATCTTCCTGCACCGGTTCGCCATCCGGCGGCGGCACTTCATGATGTCGGCGCTGCTGCCCTACATCTACATCCTGTCCGTCGGCGTGGGGCTGCTGCTGATGACCTTCGTGGCCGGAGGGCTGCAGGCCATGGCGGACAACAGCATCCATTTCCTGGGCTGGGAATGGTCGCTCTCCGGGGTCTCGGGCGTGCTGCTGTACCTGATGGGCCTGCTCGGCGAAGTCTTCCTGCTCACCTCGATCTACATGGTGATGCCGGTCGGGCGCCTGTCGTGGCGCCACGCGCTGATCGGCGGCATCACGGCCGCATTGCTCTGGGAGCTGACGCGGCGCGTGCTGGTCTGGTACTTCGGCACCCTGTCGCAGGTGAACGTGGTCTACGGCTCGCTCACCACCGCGATCATCGTGCTGTTCACCCTGGAGATCGCCGCCACGCTGCTGCTGCTGGGGGCGCAGGTGATCAGCGAGTACGAGCGGATCGATCGCAAGGGGCCCGAAGCCGCGCCCCCGGAGAACAAGGTGCTGAAGACCTAGTCCCCCATCACCACGCCTTCGCGGCGCGGGTCGGCGCCGCCGAAGAAACCGGCGCGCGTGCGCTGGATCGCCTGCAGGCCGCTGGTCATGTCCGTTTCCCGCACTTCGTGGCCGCGCGCCTGCAGCGCCTGCACCGTGGCGGGTGGGAAGCGGTCCTTCTCCAGCACCGTCGGGCCGTTGTTGGAAGCGAAGTTGGGCAGGTCGATCGCGCGCTGCGCGTCCAGCCCCCAGTTCAGGACGCCGTACAGCGTCTTGGCCGTGTAGTGGATGATGAGCGCGCCGCCCGGGCTGCCGCCGCTCATGACCAGCTCGCCCGTGGCCTTGTCGAACACCAGCGTCGGCGCCATGGAGGACCGGGGCCGCTTGCCGGGCTGCACGCGATTGGCGATGGGCCGGCCCTGCGCGTCGGCCGGCGCGAAGCTGAAGTCGGTGAGCTCGTTGTTGAGGAGGAAGCCGCGCACCATCTGGCGCGCGCCGAACTGGTCCTCGATGGTGGTCGTCATCGCGATCGCGTTGCCGTAGCCATCGACGATGCTGATGTGCGAGGTGCCGTACTCCACCTGCTCGGGGCTCGGGGCATAGCGGCTCGTCGACTGCCCCGGCGTCCCGGGTTGCGCGGTCTTCATGCTTTGCACGCCGATGAGGCGTGCGCGCGAAGCCAGGTAGGCGGGATCGAGCAGGCTCATCCAGTTGCCCGCCGGCGGCTGCACGAAGTCCGGATCTGCCAGGTACTGGCCGCGGTCGGCAAACGCCATGCGGCCCGCTTCGGTGTACAGGTGCAGCCACTCGGCGGAGGGCAGGCCGTTCTGCAGGGGCATGGACGCGGCGTTGGTGTGGGCCAGGATGCCCAGGATCTGGCCGACCGCGATGGCGCCGGAGCTCGGGGGCGGGAAGCCGCAGATGCGGTAGTCCCGCGACTGCGCCCGGTAATCGTGGCAGATCGGCGCGCGCTTCTTCGGCTGGTAGGCGGCGAGGTCCGCCATCGTGAGACGTCCGGGATTGGTCGGATGCTTCTGCACCTTGTCGACGATAGCCTGCGCGATCTCGCCCTGGTAGAAGGCCGCGGAGCCTTCGCGCGAGATGCGACGCAGCACGGCCGCCAGCTCGGGATTGCGCAGCGTGGTGCCGACGGCGAGCGGCTCGCCGTCGGACTGGAAGAAATAGG
>JAJNBO010000079.1 GCA_021156245.1 Ramlibacter sp.
GAAGGACTGGGGCAGCTCGATGCGGCTCTTGCGCACGTGCAGGAAGTAGCGGTCGTACAGGGTCTGCAGGCCCAGGTAGTCGAACTTGAGGTCTCGCTCGGCCTTGATCGCGCCGGCCAGCTTCTTCAGGTCGAACTGCAGCAGCTTTTCGTCCAGCAGCTCGTTCTCGACGCCCTTCTTGATGAACTGCGGGAAGTTGTCGGCGTAGGCTTCGGCGCGCTCGCCGGGAGCCACTTCGCGGCCGATCACTTCCTTGAAGATGGTGTGCAGCAGCAGGCGGGCCGTGACGAAGGTGTAGTCGGGCTCCTTCTCGATCAGCGTGCGGGCGGCCAGGATCGAGGCCTTGTACACCTCGTCGAGCGGCACGCCGTCGTACAGGTTGCGCTGCGTCTCGGCGAAGATCGGCTCCGGCTTGACGTCGGCGCCCAGGCCTTCGCAGGAGGCGACGATCAGCGCGCGCAGCGCGTTGGTGTCCAGCGGCACGCGCTGGCCGTCGTCCATCACGTGGAACTGCGGGGCGGCGGGGGCTTCCTGCTGCGCCTGCTTGGCGCGCTCCTGCGCGCGGCGCTCGCGGTAGAGCACGTACGCGCGGGCGACGTCGTGCTGGCCGCTGCGCATCAGGCCCAGTTCGGCGGCGTCCTGGATGTCCTCGATGTGGAAGGTGCCGCCGCCCGGGCGCGAACGCACCAGCGCGCGCACGACCTGCTGCGTGAGCACGTCCACCGTTTCACGCACGCTGGCCGAAGCGGCGCCCTGGGTGCCGTGCACCGCCAGGAAGGCCTTCATCATCGCGATGCCGATCTTGCTCGGCTCGAAGGGGACCACCGCGCCGTTGCGGCGGATGATCTGGTATTGGGCCAGCGGGTTGGTGGCCTGCGCCGCGGCGGTGGGCGCGGCGGCGTTGCCGGCGCCAAGTACGGAAGACGACGGGGTGGACAGGGCAGGTTGCATAGGCGTTCCTCGTGCTGCAGTTGTTCTTCGTTGGGTCGCGCAGTGTAGCGTCCCACCGGTGTGCGATCCACTATATCTAGTGGCCGGCGGCATGACAAGCACTATAGGTAGTGGTTGTCACCGGGTCGCTGGTGCGTAAGCCTGTGGAGAACTTGTGCAGCGCCTGTGACGTGCGCGCTGAGCGCGCAAATGCTCATCCGGTGCGAGGCGCGGCGCGGCTTCGCGCTCGAAATGCGCGCGCAGGGCGCATCGCCACACGCGCGACGCTTGCGCGCAAGCCCGTTGCCGGTCAGCAACTTCCCTGCGGAAACCAGCCGGAAGGCCAGCCCAGGTTGCGGCGCAGCAGCGCCCAGTCGAAGCCTTCGCCGGGGTCTTTCTTGCGTCCGGGCGCGATGTGCTCGTGGCCCGCGACGTGCCGGATCGGGTAGTGCTGCGCGAGCGCTGCGCACACGCTGGCGAGCGCCTCGTACTGCTCCTGCTCGAAGGTGCCGCCCTCCAGGCCCTCGAGCTCGATGCCCACGGAATCGTCGTTGCAGTTCGGCCGGCCGCGCCACGACGATGGCCCCGCGTGCCAGGCCCGCCGGTCGCAGCTGACGAACTGCCACAGCCCGCCGTCGCGCCGGATGTAGAAGTGCGCCGACACCTGCATGCCTTCGATGCTCTTGAAATAGGGATGCGCGTCCCAGTCGAGCGCGTTGGTGAACAGGCGCTGCACCTCGTCCCCGCCGTACACGCCCGGGGGCAGGCTGATCGAATGCACCACCACCAGGTCCACCGCCGCCGCCTCGGGACGCGGCCCGAAATTGGGCGAGTCCAGCCGCCGCGCGAAGCGGTACCAGCCCGCGTCCCACAGGCCGGCGCCGGCGTCAGGGGCTGGTGGGGTCATCGGCCTCTTCGCTGCCGGGCGTGGCGATCGCCAGCCGGGCGATGCGATAGCGGATCTGGCGCAGGCTCAGGCCGAGGCGCTGGGCCGCCGCCGTGCGGTTGAAGTTGGTTTCGCGCAGCGCCTTCACCAGGATCTCGCGCTCCTGCTGGTCCAGGTAGGCCTGAAGGTCCGAAGGCACGCCCGCGGCAGTCGCGGCCACCGTCGGCGACGCCGCCGCCGCGGCCGCCGGCTCGTTGACTGCGGCGGTGGCGGTGGACGGCGCGAAGTCCACCTGCAGCTCGCTCCCGTCGCTCAGGGCGAGCGCGCGGTGCAGCAGGTTCTCCAGTTCGCGGACGTTGCCGGTGAGCGGATGCGCCTGCAGCTGCGCGAGCACCGACGGCGACAGCACCGGGGGCGTGATGCCTGCCTCCTGTCCGATGCGCGCCAGCAACGCCTCGCACAGCATCGGCAGGTCCTCGCGGCGTTCGCGCAGCGGCGGCACCACGATCTCGATGACGTTGAGCCGGTAGAACAGGTCCTGGCGGAAGCGGCCCGCCTGCACGTCCGCGGCGAGGTCGCGGTGCGTCGCGCTGACGATGCGCACGTCGACCTCTTCCTCCTGCGTGGAACCGAGCGAGCGCACATGGCGCTCCTGGATGGCGCGCAGCAGCTTGGACTGCATGGCCAGCGGCAGGTCGCCGATCTCGTCGAGGAACAGCGTGCCGTTGCGCGCTGCCTGGAAATAGCCCTGGCGGTCCGCCGCCGCGCCCGTGTAGGAGCCCTTCTTGGCGCCGAAGAATTCCGCCTCGAGCAAGGTCTCCGGGATCGCGCTGCAGTTGACGGCCACGAACGGGCCTTCTGCGCGATGGCTGCAGGCATGGATGGCGCGCGCGGCCAGTTCCTTGCCGGTGCCCGATTCGCCGCGCACCAGCACGGGCGCCATGCTCCGCGCCACCTTCCCGATGCGCTCCTTCACCTGCCGCATCGGCGCCGATTCACCGACCAGGCGCTGGAGGGCGCTGCTGCCGGTGCCGCGCTCTGCGCTGGACGCGGCGGGCCGTGCCTGCGCGCCCATCGGGCGCGGCTTGTCGCTCGCTGCGGTCTCCAGGATCGCGGAGGCCACCACGCTGCGGAACTGCTTGAGGTCCACGGGCTTCGTGAGGTAATCGAAGGCACCCGCCTTCAGGGCCTCCACCGCGTTCTCCGCGGAGCCGTACGCCGTCATCACCACGCAGCGTTCGCTGCGCTGCTGCGCACCCATGCGTTGCAGCAGGTCGAGGCCGAGCCCGTCCGGCAGCCGCATGTCGGTGATCACCGCGTCGAACTTCGATTGGCCGAGAAGCTGCCAGGCTTCTTCCAGCGTCCCGGCGGCGTCGACCCGGTAGCCTTCACGCAGCAGCGTCAGTTCGTACAGGGTGCGCAGGTCCGGTTCGTCGTCGACGACCAGGACATGGGCCGGGGTGGCGGGAGTGGAAGCCATCAGGCGCGTATTGTGGCAAAGGGCGCGCCCAGCACCACGCTGGCTCGCGTGCGGAATGCCACGGTAAAGGCATTCCCCTCACGCCCGCTGCCATCCGGCGCCGGTCCGCGCGCAAAGGCGATGGCCGCTCCGTGGCGGTCGCACAACTCGCGGCAGATGTACAGGCCCAGGCCGCTGGAGCGGCTTTCGGAGGAGAAGAAGGGCTCGAAGAGATGGCGCTGCACGCCGGGGTCGAGCGGCGCGCCGTCGCTCCACACCTGCACGCGCGACTGGTCGCCGTCCAGGGAGGTGGCCACCAGGATGGCGCCCGGCGCCATCGATGCATAGCGCAGCGCGTTGTCCAGGAGGTTCACCAGGACGCGGCGCAGGTGCTCCCCGTCGAAGGCGGCCCACGCGGTGCCTGCGCGGGGCAGCAACTGGAGGCGACCGCCTGCCTGCGAGTGCCGCTGCCACTCCAGGGTCACCGCGCCGACCGCCTGGTCTAGTTCCAGCCAGTCGGTGGTGGGCTGCTGCACCCGGGCCAGGTTCAGGATCTCCTCCACGATCTGCGAGAGGCGCTGCGCGTTCTTGCGCACCAGGGCGCTGAGCTGCTGCTGCTCGGCGTCGACCAGCTGCTCCGCGAGCAGCGAGTTGGCCTGCGCGATGGCGGCCAGGGGATTGCGGATTTCGTGCGCGACGGCCGCCGACATGCGCCCCATGGCCGCGAGCTTCTCGGTGCGCACCTGCGCTTCGGCCTCGCGCAGGTCCTGCATGAACATCACGCACAAGGGCTCGATCAGCGGATCCTGCGGCGGCGTGAGCCGGGTGCGCACGCGCAGGTGCAGCCGCTCGCCCGGCCGCAGTTCCAGCGCCAGCTCTGCCTCCTGCGGGCCCAGCTCGGAGAATGTGCGCTGCGCCAGCGCCGCCAGCGGCTTCCAGCCGGGGCGCGACACCAGGGCCAGCGACGCCGGCGCCTCGCGCGCCTGCCAGCCCAGGAGCATGCGCGCCGAAGGATTGGCGGCGTGCAGGCGCCAGTCCGGCGCGACCACCAGCACGCCGTCGGCCAGCGTTTCGATGACGACCTCGTTGACGTGCGCCTGGGTACGGGCGGCGGACAGCCCGCGCCGCGCCGCCTGCTCTTCGCGGGCCAGCCGCATCGCCAGCTGGTTGGCCAGCAACGCCACGACGAAGTAGCCGCCACCGGCCAGCCCCGCCTGGACCATGCGCGAGGTGTGGTCCGACAGCTCCAGGGCGTACAGCCAAGCGTCGGCGAGCAGGAGGATGGTGACGGCGGCCGCGGTGCCCAGCGCCAGCAGGGTCGAACCGAGCACCGAGGCGGTCAGCACGGGCAGCGCGAACAGCGCCGAATAGTTCAGGCCCGCGGCCTGCAGGAAGTGCAGGGTCGAGAACGCCAGCAGGTCGACGCCGATGGTGGAGACCCACTGCGGATCGAACGTGCGGCCGGGCGGCGACGGGCGGGAGAACAGCCGGACCGCCAGCGATGCGGCGAAGTACGTCGCGCAGAGGGCGAGCAGCCAGACGTTGAACGGCGCCAGGCCCAGCGCCATCATGCCGCCCAGCAGCGCCAGCAGCACCAGCGCGATGCCGGCGCGGGCCATCATGAAGCCGAGCCACAGGCGGTGGAACGCCGAAGACTCCGGCGACGGCACCGGCACCGGTGTTTCCCAGGTCCACGTGGACTGCGAGAAACCGGTGGTGTCGGTGGCCATGGTCTTCAGGCCCCTGCGCGCAGCCGGTGTTCCTGGCTGCAGTAGGCCAGGCCATTGGTGCCTGCCACGGCATCCGCCCGCGGCAGGTGCAGGCCGCAGACCGGGCAGGCGATCATTTCCTGGGGGCCGGCTCCGTCGGCGTCCCGCCGCTTCGGCGGCGTGCCGGCGCCATCCTTGACGCGGTTGCTGCGCCAGACCATGTAGGCGATGACCAGGATGGCGAGCAGCACGAGGTATTTCATGCGGTCCGCCTCAGGATCACCTCGATCACGAAGCGCGAACCCACGTAGGCGAGCAGCAGAAGCAGCGAACCCACGTAGATCACGCGCACCGCCTTGCGTCCACGCCAGCCGAAACGCGCCCGGCCCAGCAGCAGGGTCGCGAAGACCACCCACGACAGCACCGAGAACACCGTCTTGTGGTCCCAGCGCCAGCCCCGGCCATAGAGCACTTCGGAGAAGAACACGCCGGCGAGCAGCGTGGCCGTGAGAAGGATGAAACCGGCGGTCGCGAACCGGAAGGTGAGGCGCTCCAGCGTCAGCAGCGGCAGGCCGGCCTGCGGCTCCTGCGCGTGCCGCATGGTGTGCTCCACCCGCTGCATCAGCCACGCGTGCACCACGGCGGCGGCGAAGAGGCCGTACGACGCGATCCCCAGCGCCCAGTGCAGCGGCAGCCATGCCGACGTCGTGCCCTGCAGGGGCGTGCCGGGGAAGATGAAGGCCAGCAGCACGGCGGCGGCGCCCAGGCCGGCCAGCGCCCAACGCCCGCGCAGTTCGGGAAAGACCTTGGTTTCCACGGTGTACACGGTCAGCACCAGCCAGGCCGTCACCGAGACGGCGGGCGCGAAGCCGAAACGCGGCGAGTCGCCGACGAGTCCCCAGGCCAGCACGCACGCATGCAGCACCCATGCGGCCACCAGGGCGGTGCGGGCGGCGTGCTCGCTCAGCCGCGACGCGCCCGCGGCGGGTACCGCGTAGGCTACGGCGGCCGCCAGCGTCAGCGCCACCCCTGCGGGAGACGCACTGGATAAAATCATGGGACGAGTTTAGCCCCTGGCATCCTGCCCTCCCCCGCGCCGGCACGCCGCGTGTGGCGCAACCCCCACTCACACTCCCCCCAATGGCCACGTCCGCGCTCTCCGACAAACTTTCCCGCCTGGTCAAGCAGATGCGGGGCCAGGCCCGCATCACCGAGGACAACGTGCAGGAGATGCTGCGCGAAGTGCGCATGGCGCTGCTGGAAGCGGACGTCGCGCTGCCGGTGGTGCGCGACTTCATCGCCCGGGTCAAGGAAAAGGCGCTGGGCCAGGAGGTGGTGGGCTCGCTCAATCCGGGGCAGGCGCTGGTGGGCATCGTCAACCGCGAGCTGGTCGCCACCATGGGCGCGGGCGTCAGCGACATCAACCTGGCCGCGCAGCCGCCCGCCGTCATCCTGATGGCGGGCCTGCAGGGCGCCGGCAAGACCACCACCACCGCCAAGCTCGCCAAGCACCTGATCGAGAAGCGCAAGAAGAAGGTGCTCACGGTGTCGGGCGACGTCTACCGGCCGGCCGCCATCGAGCAGCTCAAGACGGTGACGAAGCAGGCCGGCGCCGAATGGTTCCCCAGCACGCCGGACCAGAAGCCGGCAGACATCGCCCGCGCAGCGATCGACTACGCGCGCAAGCAGTACTTCGACGTGCTGCTGGTCGACACCGCCGGCCGGCTGGCGATCGACGAAGTGCTGATGAAGGAGATCAAGGACCTGCACGCCATCCTGAACCCGGTGGAGACGCTCTTCGTGGTGGACGCGATGCAGGGCCAGGACGCGGTCAACACCGCCAAGGCGTTCAGGGAGGCGCTGCCGCTGACCGGGATCGTTTTGACCAAGCTGGATGGCGATTCACGCGGGGGCGCGGCGCTGTCGGTGCGGCAGATCACGGGGGCGCCGATCAAGTTTGCCGGCGTCAGCGAGAAGATCGACGGGCTGGAGGTGTTCGACGCCGAGCGGCATGCCGGGCGCATCCTGGGCATGGGCGACATCGTGGCCCTGGTGGAGCAGGTGCAGGCGGGCGTCGACATGGAGTCGGCGCAGAAGCTGGCCGCCAAGATGAAGAGCGGCGAGGGCTTCGACCTCAACGACTTCCTGATGCAGCTGCAGCAGATGAAGAGCATGGGCGGCCTGCAGAACCTGATGGACAAGATGCCCGCGCAGGTGCAGGCCAAGGCCGGTCAGGTGGACATGGACAAGGCCGAGCGCGACATCCGCCGCAAGGAAGGGATCATCTCCAGCATGACCAAGCTGGAGCGCCGCAAGCCCGAGATCATCAAGGCCACCCGCAAGCGCCGCATCGCCGCGGGCGCAGGGGTTCACGTGCAGGAAGTGAACCGTCTGCTGAACGAGTTCGAGCAGATGCAGACCATGATGAAGAAGATGAAGGGCGGCGGCATGATGAAGCTCATGAAGCGCCTGGGCGGCGGCAAAGGCATGCCGAAAATGCCGTTCTGAGAAGGGGAGCGGACCCCCGAACAGCCGGACGCAAAGGACGCGAAGGTTTCGCAAAGGGCGCAAAAGGACATCCAGAAGGATCTCGAAGTCTTTTGCGTCCTTTGCGTCCGGCTGTTCGATCCCGCATTCTTCCTATATTGGCGCTCTCATACGGTGGCAGCGGCGTGCTGCCAGGCGCGCCGCAGCACCGCCGGGGAGCGCGACTCCTCGGGGATCAGCAGGACGCCACGCGAGCGCACCCAGCCGCCCAGCGCCACGTGGCTGGTCACCACCGCCAGCGGCACGGCCAGCAGCAGCGGCAGCGCCACCGGCGCCAGCCAGATCAGCGCGCCCAGCTGGATCGCAGCGATGCCGGCGGCATGCAGCACGATCACGGCGGTCATGGGCGCCAGCTGGCGCGCTGCGGCGGCCCAGCTGAGGCCTTCCGCCTCCCGCGGGGGCGACTTCCATTCCAGCTTCCACCCGGTCAGCGCGACGAGCACGAAGAAGGAGTGCGCGAGCATGCGCACGGGCGACTGCAGCAGCGCCACCAGCGTCTCCAGCAGCGCGCTCGCCAGCAGCGCGGGGGTGCCGCCGAAGCCCGCCTGCGCGCGCTTCAGGAGCACGGCCACCACGCCGAGGACGCGCGGCATGAACAGCATCGCGAGGGTCCAGGCCCACAGGCTGCGCAGTTCCGCGGGCACGGCGTGCCAGTCCGGCGCAATGGCCGCGCCGCTCATCCACAGCGTGGTGCCGAAGGTGAGGAACGCCAGCCACAGCGGCGCGGACAGGTACGACATGGCGCCGATGGCGAACATCGCGCGGTGCACGCGATGCAGTCCGGGCTCGGCGATCAGCCGCGCGTTCTGCAGGTTGCCCTGGCACCAGCGGCGGTCACGCTGCAGCTCCGACAGCAGGTCCGGCGGCTGCTGCTCGTAGCTGCCGTCCAGGTCCGACACCAGCCAGACATGGAAGCCGGCGCGGCGCATCAGGCGGATGATCGCGTTATGGCCCCAGTAGTGCGACTCGCCGAGTTGCCAGAACTGCATGCCCAGCGTGAACAGGCGGCCGGTGACCCGCGCCGCGAACTGCTGCGCGCGCGCATGCAGGGTGGCGTGGCCCACGGCCTGGCTGGCGGTCTGGATGATGCCGGCGCGCGGATGCGCCTCCATCAGCTTCACGAGGGAGGCGATGCAGTCGCCGCTCATCACGCTGTCGGCGTCCAGCACCACCATGTAGCGGTAGTCGCGGCCCCAGCGCCGGCAGAAGTCGGCCACGTTGCCGGACTTGCGATGGGTGCGCCGCGCGCGCAGGCGGTAGTACACCTCGATCTGCGGCTGGCGCGGGTGGGTGGCGAGCGCGCTGCGCAGCTCCTCCCAGGCGGCGCGTTCGGCCGCGATGATGGCCGGATCGTTGCTGTCGGACAGCACGAACACGTCGAAGACCGGGGCGTGCCCCGTGGCCGCGACCGACTCGCAGGTGGCGCGCAGGCCGGCGAACACCGTGGCCACGTCCTCGTTGCAGATCGGCATGATCAGCGCGGTGCGCGCCTCGGGTGCGATGGAATGGTCGGCCACCGCCCGGGCGGAGATCGCATGCGGGTCGCCGCGCAGGCTCACCCAGAAGCCCATGAGCGCCGTGACGAACCCGGTGACCACCCAGGTCGAGAGGATGGCGAACAGCGCGAGCTGGCCCCACTCCAGCAGGTCGTTGCCGTAGTCCGGCTGCGCCAGCGCGAACAGCCAGGTGGCGATGGCGGTGGACAGCACCGTGAGCATGGCGAAGGTGAAGCGGCGGCGGTCCGCTGCGTCCTGCCACGCTTCGCGCGCCTCGGCCGAGCGCGAGGCGCGTGCGCCCCCCGGCAGCAGGCGCATCGCGCTGGAGAGCATCGCGGTCAGCACGCTGTTCCAGAAGCCGCGCCAGGGGCGCGGGGTCATGGAGCCGCGGCGGATGGGGGGCGCGGTGACGGAGTTCGGATGCCGCTCCTCGCGGGGCAGCGCCTGGCGCGGGACGGCGCTCACTCGGGAAGGATGATGTTGCTCCATGTCTCGCTCACTACGTGGTTGTCTTGCTGCAGGAACGCGCGCAGTTCGACCGGTCGGGACGGGTCGAGGCGCTGCACGCGCAGGGTCACCCGCCAGCGCTGGCCGGCAGGGTGGGGGTAGGCGATCTGTTCCAGCACGCGCCCGTTGGCGTCGGCGGTGACGACGGCGCGCACGGGGGCGTCGCCAGGCAGCGCGGCGAGCGCGGGGCCGGCGAAATCCAGCACGTACTGCACCTGCCCGGAGAGCTCCAGCGGCGTCAGGCGCGTGAAGCCCACGCCCCGGCGCGACTGCAGCACGCGGCTGCCGGGGGGCTGCGCCTGCGTGTCGCCCTGCCACGCGATCTCGTAGCTGAAGTCCAGCGGCACGCCGGCCGCCGGCGTCTGCGCGGGCACCCAGTACGCGACGATGTTGTCGTGCGTCTCGTCCGGCGTCGGCAGTTGCACCAGCTCCACGCGGCCCGGCCCCCAGTCGGACAGCGGCCGCACCCAGGCGCTGGGCCGGCGCTCGTAGCGCGCCTCGGTGTCTTCGTAGCTCGCAAAGGAGCGGTCGCGCTGCATCAGGCCGAAGCCGCGCAGCTGCTGCACGGCGAAGCTGGTCACCACCGGCTTCTTCGGGTTCTGCAGCGGCCGCCAGAGCCACTCGCCGTCGCCCGAGGCGACCATCAGGCCGTCGGAGTCGTGCACCTCGGGTCGGAAGTCCCCGGCGCGCGGCTGGTTCTCGCCCGAGAAGAACATGCTGGTGAGCGGCGCGAGGCCCAGCGTCGCGATCGGGCGTTCGCCCTCGCGCAGGAACAGGCGCGCCTGCACGCGCACCACCGTCTGCTCGCCGGGCACCACCTCGAAGCGCCAGGCGCCCGTCGCGCGCGGCGACTCCAGCAGCGCGATGAGGGCGACGGCCTGCGCCTGGGGCGCCGGCCGCTCCAGCCAGAACTCGGTGAAACGCGGAAACTCCTCGCCGCTGCCGCTTGCGGTGTCAATGGCGAGCCCGCGCGCGGACAGGCCGTACTGCTGCCCGGCGCCCAGCGCGCGGAAGTAGCTCGCGCCGAGGAACACCAGCAGCTCGTCCTTGTACTGCGGCGAGTTCAGCGGGTAGTGGATGCGGAAGCCCGCATGGCCCAGGTCGCCCCAGCCCTGCGGCTGCACCGTGTTGCGGCCGAAGTCGTAGTCGCCGCTGTCATAGCCGAGCGGGCGCACGCCTTGCGGCGTGATCTCGTGCAGCCGCACGGGTTCACGCTGGTACAGGCCGCGATGGAAGAACTGCGCTTCGAACGGTAGTTGCGCATCGCGCCACAGCGAGCGCGCGGGGCGGAAACGGATGTCGCGGTAGCCGTCGTAATCGAGCGACTGCAGCTCCGACGGCAGAGCGGGCCACGCGGCGACGTAGGGCTGGCCGGCACGCTGCTGCGCGATGCGGGCGACATCGTCGAAACCGAAGCTTGCCGTCTGGGCGGCGGCTTTCTGCTGGCTGATGGCGAGGACCGCGAGCACCGCCAGCAAGGTGACGATCAGCAGTTGGACAAGCCGGGACAGCGCTTTCATGCGCTCTCTAGGGCAAACCCCGTGCCAGCGCCGATTTTCCCTTTCGGATCAACAACTTACGAGCAACGCGCGGTTGTGGATCCGGGTTTTCCCCTAACTGCCGAGCGAAAAACTGCTCTTCCTGTCGCCATTCAGCGACAGCCCATCCGGGATATTCCGAAAAATACCTTTGAAATCAACTACTTGTCGTCGTCGCCGGGCGGCGACAGGCCGCGCTCGACGCCACTGGACTGGAAGTGTCCGGGCGTCAGCGCGTGCTTTTGCAGCAGCCGATAGAACTCGGTCCGGTTGCGGTCCGCCAGCCGCGCGGCATCGGCCACGCTGCCGTCCGTGAGCTTGAGCAGGCCGACCAGGTACTCGCGTTCAAAGCGCTGCTTGGCCTCGGCGTACGTGAGCACCTGCACGGACGGCACGCGCAACGCGCG
>JAJNBO010000080.1 GCA_021156245.1 Ramlibacter sp.
GGCGGTGCCGGCGTGGTGGTATTCGCCGCCCGTCATGCGCGCCACTTCTTTCAGCGTGGTTTCGTCCAGCTGCATGTAGATCGACATGCCCTCGGGCATCGCGGCGGCGCCGTCAATCGTGCCCAGGCCAACCACGTAGATGCGGACGCCGCGGTCCGCCGCCATCTTGGCCGCCTCGAGCGTGTCCACGCCGGTGGTGCGGCGGCCGTCGCTCAGCAGGATGATCGCGGCAGAGTTGTACGAGCCGGGTGCGACGGGCGTGATCTGCTTGGGCTGCGGCTTGACCTTGTCGTCCAGGCTGCGGCTCGGCCGTTTGCCTCGGCCGAAGGTCATGTCGCCGACATCGATGCCGTGGTCGGGGAACAGCTCCGACAGGCTCATGACGATGGCATTGCCCACCGCGGTGCCGGTCTGCATCTGAAAGGCGTCGATCGCGGCGACCAACGACGCGCGGTCCAGCGTTGCCCGCTGTGCCACCTGCGTGCTGCCGGCGAAGGTGACGAGGCCGACCTCGATGTCCTTCGGCAAGTCGCGCAGGAACAGCTTCGCCGCTTGCTGCGCGGCCACCAGCCGCGTCGGCTCGACGTCGGCCACCCGCATGCTGAGCGACACGTCCATCGCCAGCATGATCGAAGTGCGCGCCCAGGGCAGGGGAATCTTGGCCACCGGCCGCGCCGAGGCGAACAGCAAGCCGGAGAGCGCGATCAGCAGCAGGGCGGGAGGAAGGTGGCGCCGCCAGTTGCGCCCGGCCGCGGCGGCCTTGACGGCGACCAGGCTGCTGTAGCGCACCGCGCTCTTGCTGCGGCGGCGCAGCAGCCAGACATAGGCCACCGGCAGCAGCGGGAGCGCCAGCATCCACCAAACGAACTCGGGCCAGAGGAAGAACATGTTGCTCCGCGAGCAGCCATCGTGCCCGGGAAGTCCGCCGCCCGCAACCAGTGGTTTATTCCGCCCGCGTGAAATGCTCGCGCACGTGCTGACGGTCGAGCATGTCGAAGTGCCACCACTCGTTGTCGATCCCCTGGAAGCCGCCGGCGTCGAACATCGCCCGGCGCAACAGCAGTCGGTTGGCATGCTGCGCGGCCGTGAGCTCCCCGGTCGCGAGGAATCGCTCTTCCAGCCGGGGATGCGACAGCTCCACCATCTCGTCGTAGCCGCTGCCCATGTCGAGCTCGCGCCCATCCGGGCCCAGCAGCGTCGCATCCAGCGCCATGCCGAAGGAATGGATGGAGCCGCGCGCGGGATCGGCGACGTACTGGCGCAGGTCCGTGCCTTCCAGGTGGTCCCACAGCTGGATCTGCACGCGGTGCGGCCGCAGCGCGTCCAGGATCAGCAGGCGGTGCCCAGGCGCCTGGAGCGCCAGCCACTGCACCGCGCGTTCGACGCCGGCTGCCGCCAGCCGGTGGAGCCAGGCGCAATCCAGGCCTCCGTACAGGTCGCGCCCGACGAAGTTGTTGGTGCCCGCATAGCGCAAGTCCACCGCGACGCCTTCCAAGGTGGACAGGTGGCGGAAGTCAGGATGGGAGCCGATGTCTTCGCAACGCATCACGGTCAAGGGAAGGGCACATGGCCACAGGATAGCGGTTCGGATAAGGTGTCCGGTTCCGGCCAGCCCATCCCGGGCCGGGCCGTCACCATCGGACCCATGTCCTTTCCGCCGTCCTTCAACCGCCTCGCCGCCGCCAACCTGGCCGCCCAGTCCGCCGAGCAGCTGAGCCTGGCTGCCGTGCCGCTGGTGGCGGTTCTCGTACTCGGCTCGGGCGCGGGGGAGATCGGGTTTCTCGCCGCGGTCCAGACGCTGCCCTTCCTCCTGCTGTCCATCCCGCTCGGGCTGGCGGCCGACCGCCTGCCGCGGCGCACCTTGATGGTGATCGCCGAAGCGCTGCGCGCCGGTTCGCTGCTCGTGCTGCTCGGCATGGTGCTCACCGGCGCCATGTCGATCCCCTGGCTCGCGGCCGTGGGCTTTGTCGGTGCGGTAGGCACGGTCGCATTCACCGTGGCGGCGCCTGCGCTGGTCCCCGCCCTGGTGCCGCGCGAATTGCTGGGCCGCGCGAACGGCCGGCTCGAGCTGGCGCGCAGCACCGCCTTCGCCGCGGGCCCCGCACTGGCCGGCGCCCTGGTGGCCTGGCTGGGCGGCGTCGCGGTGTTCGTCCTCGGAGCCTTGCTGTCGGCAGGCGCCGTGGCGCTGCTGGTGCGCATCGTCGAGCCTGCACGCCCTGTTGCCGCCGCACGCCATCCGCTGCGCGAAATGCGGGACGGCGCCCAGTTCGTCTGGCGCCACGAGCACCTGCGGCCCATGGTGCTGGCCGGCGTCGCCTGGAACATCTCGTGGTTCGTGCTGCAGGCGGCCTACGTCCCTTATGCGGTGCGGGCGCTCGGCCTGGGTTCCGAGGCCGTCGGCATCACCCTGGGCTGCTACGGCGCCGGCATGGTGCTGGGGGCGCTGCTCGCGCCGCGGCTGGTGGGCCGCATGCCATTCGGGCGAGCCATCCAGTTCGGCCCCGTCGTTTCCGTGTTCGCCGCGGGGACGATGGTCCTGACGCTGCTGGTTCCGCACGGCGCGCTCGCCGGCCTGTCCTTCTTCCTGTTCGGCGCCGGACCCATCATCTGGACGATCACCACCACCACGCTGCGCCAGACCATCACCCCGCACGGCCTGCTGGGCCGCGTCGGTGCGGTGTTCGTCACCGTGAATGCCGGCGCGCGCCCGGTCGGCGCGGCGCTCGGCGGCGTGGTGGGCGCAGCGTGGGGCGAGGCGGCCTGCCTGTGGCTGGCCTTCGCCGGCTTCGTGGTGCAGGCGGCGGTCATCCTGTACTCGCGCGTCAGCGGGCTGCGCGAGCTGCCGGCCTAGGGTGCGGCGGTATAAAGGCGCTGGCAACCTTGCGAGCGCCCATGCACCACCACCTGCCTTCCTCTCCCGAAACCGTTCACTGGGGCTGGTTCGACGCGGCGTTGCCGCACCTGCTGGCCATCGACAGCGGTGACCGCGTCACCATCGACACCTTGTCCGGCGGTCCGGCCAACCTGCCGGGCGAAGGCTACGACGTGCCGCCGGAGCTGCTGCGGGTGCACGCGAAGTCGCAGCGGCGCTTGCCCGGACACATCCTCACCGGGCCCATCGGCATCCGTGGCGCGAAGCCGGGCGACGTGCTGGAGGTGCGCATCCTCGACGTGCAGCTGCGGCAGGACTGGGGCTACACCTTCGTGCGGCCGCTGGCGGGCGCCTTCCCGACGGACATCGCCGCGTTCGAGCAGGTCATCACGCGCATCGACCGCGAGAACAAGCGCGGCCTGCTACCGTGGGGGCTGGAGCTTCCTCTGCGTCCCTTCTTCGGCGTCATGGGCGTGGCGCCGCCGCCGGCGTGGGGCTCCATCTCCACCATCCAGCCGCGGGCGCACGGCGGCAACCTGGACAACAAGGAGCTGGTGCCCGGCGCCACCCTGTACCTGCCGGTCTTCAACGAGGGCGCCGGGTTTTCGGTGGGTGACGGGCACGCGGTGCAGGGCGACGGAGAAGTCTGCACGACGGCGATCGAGACGGCGCTCACCGGCACCTTCGAGATCCACCTGCGGAAAGACCTGCGGCTGGACTACCCGTGCGCGGAAACGCCGGACCACGTGATCACGATGGGCATGGACCCAGACCTGGACACCGCCGCGAAGGATGCCTTGCGCCGCATGGTCGATCGCGTGGCGAAGGACACGGGCTTGTCACGCGAGCGGGCGCTGATGCTCCTGAGCCTGCAGGCCGACGTGCGCGTCACCCAGCTGGTCAACGAGCACAAGGGCATCCACGTCATGTTGCCGAAGACGGCGCTGCGCAAGGCCGGCTAGCCGCGGTTCAGAGCATCGCCAGCGGCGAAGGTCCCGTGGGAGGCGCGAAGAGGCGATCCAGTTCTTGCAGATCCGCGGCCGTGAGGGGCCGGGCCAGCGCCGCGGCGTTCTCCTCCACGCGCTGCGGGTCGCCCGACTTGGGAATGGCGATCACGCCGTCCTGCGCCAGCAACCACGCGACGGCGACCTGTCCCGGCGTCATCGCGCGCTGCTTCGCAAACGTCGCAAGCGGACCGCGTTTCAGGAGCCGTCCCTGGTCGAAGGGCGAATACGCCATGACGGGAACGCCGCGCTCGCGCACGCCCGGCAGCAGGTCCCACTCGATGCCACGTTCGCCCAGGTTGTAGAGCACCTGGTTGGTCTGCGCCGCTTCGCCGCCCGGGGTGTTCCACAGCTCGCGCATTCCCTCGGTGTCGAAGTTGCTCACGCCCCAATGCCTGATCTTGCCGGCCCGTTGCAATGACTCGAACGCTTCCACCGTCTCCGCCAGCGGCACGCCGCCGGGCCAATGCAGCAGGTACAGGTCGATCGTGTCCACGCCCAGCCGTTTCAAGCTGGCGTCGCAGGACTTGGGCATGGCGCGCCGCGAGGCGTTGTGGGGGTAGACCTTGCTGACCAGGAAGACCTCGTCGCGCACCCCGGCGATCGCCTCGCCCACCAGCGACTCCGAGCGGCCGTCGCCGTACATCTCGGCGGTGTCCACCAGCGTGAGTCCCAGCTCGATGCCACGGCGCAGCGCGGAGATCTCCTGCATGCGGCGCTTCGGATCGTCGCCGACGTTCCAGGTGCCTTGGCCAAGGACCGGCACGCCTACGCCGGAGGGCAGGGTGATCATCCCAGCTTGTCCTGCGTCTTCGTGTCGAAGTCGCTCGCGTCGTGCCGCTCGTGCAGCTGGCTGGCGGGCTCGCCCCACGTGCGGTTGACCATGCGGCCGCGCTGCGCGCCCGGCCGCTGCGCGATCTCGTTGGTCCAGCGCAGCACGTTGGCGTACGCCTGGACCTGCAGGAATTCGCCCGCGCCGTACAGCTGCCCCTTGGCCAGTGCGCCGTACCAGGGCCAGATGGCCATGTCCGCGATCGTGTACGCGTCCCCGGCCACGTAGCGCGTCTCGGCGAGGCGGCGGTCGAGCACGTCGAGCTGGCGCTTCACCTCCATCGCGTAACGGTCGATCGCGTATTCGATCCTGGTGGGCGCGTACGCATAGAAGTGCCCGAAGCCGCCACCGAGGAAGGGCGCGCTGCCCATCTGCCAGAACAGCCACGACATGCATTCCGCGCGCGCGGCGCCGCCTTCCGGAACGAACGCGCCGAATTTCTCGGCCAGGTACAGCAGGATCGCGCCCGATTCGAACACGCGCACTGGCTGGGTCCCGCTGCGGTCCATCAGCGCCGGGATCTTGGAGTTGGGATTGACGGCGACGAAGCCGCTGCCGAACTGCGCGCCTTCGCTGATCGGGATGAGCCAGGCGTCGTACTCGGCGCCTGCATGGCCCAGCTGCAGCAGCTCCTCCAGCATCACGGTCACCTTCACGCCGTTGGGCGTGCCGAGCGAGTACAGCTGCAGCGGGTGCTGGCCGATGGGCAGCTCCTTCTCGTGCGTCGGCCCGGCGATCGGCCGGTTGATGCTGGCGAACTTGCCGCCGTTGTCCTTGTTCCAGGTCCAGACGGCGGGAGGTGTGTACGCGTTGGTGTCGCTCATCGGGCCAGTATAGGGACGCCGTGGCGGCCGAGCGACCGGCTATAGTGCCGCCTCTTCACACCACCGGGATGGGCATGGGCGCAGGATCGTCGTCGCTGGAGCCGCTGCTGCGCGCGCTGGTGGCCGAGCACGGCATCACGGGCGCGTCGCTGGCGTTCGTGCAGGAACGCCGCGTCCAACCGGCCGTCGCGGGCGTGAAAGACGTGCGAACGGGCGACCCCGTCCGCCCCCAGACCGTCTTCGACGCCGCTTCGCTGACCAAGCCCATGGTCGCCTACGCCGCGCTCCAGCTCGTGGACGCGGGGACGCTCCAGCTCGACGAGCCGCTGTCCCGCTGGACCTTGCCCATCGTCGCCGGCGATGCGGCGGCAGCGGCCATCACCCTGCGGCACGTGCTCACGCACACCTGCGGCCTGCAGAACCTGTCCGGCAAGGACCCCTTGCGTGTCTACTTCCAGCCGGGCTCGCGCTTCAGCTATTCGAGCGTGGGCTTCACGTGGCTGCAGCGCGCCATGGAGGCGGCGACCGGGGAGTCACTGGAGGCGACGATGCGGCGGCTGGTGTTCGACCCGCTCGGCATGCAGTCGTCCAGCCTGGTGTGGCAGGAGCGGTACGTCGTCGATGTGGCCGTGCCGCACGATGCCGGCGCTCCGCTGGAAAAGCACCGGCCGGCCGCGGCCAATGCCTCCTATTCGCTGCAGACGACCGCGGCGGACTACGGCGCCTTTATCGTAGCCGTGCTTTGCGGCGACCGGCTCGAACCCGCGACCTGGAAGCAGTGGCGCGCCCCGCACGTCATGGTGCCGCTGGGCGAGATCGTGTACCTGGAGCGCGAGCCCAAGGCCACCGAGCCCGACATCGGCTGGGCGCTCGGCTGGGGCGTGGAGCCTTCCACCGGAACGCTCTTCCAATGGGGCAAGGTGCCGGGTGCGCGGGCGTTCGTGATGATCTCGCCTGGGCAACAATCGGGCATGGTCGTGCTCACCAACTCCAATACCGGCTTGCGCCTGATGCAGGGGCTCGCGCAAGTCCTCGTGCCTGGAGAGCATGCAGCGCTGCGCTGGCTTGCGGACGGGGTGACCGAATGAGCGCCGAGGAACCGCAGCGCCTGTCCAAGGTGGTCGCCGCGTTGGTGCCGTGTTCGCGACGCGAGGCGGAGCAGTACATCGCCGAAGGCTGGGTCCGCGTGGATGGCCGCAAGGTGGAGGAGCCGCAGTTCCGCGTGACCCCCCAGCAGCGCGTGGAACTCGATCCGCGGTCGTCGCTGCAAGCACCGGAGCCCGCGACCTTCCTCGTCCACAAGCCGGCGGGCATGCGAACGGAGCAGGCGCTGGCCTTGCTCGCTGCGGAGCATCGCTGGAGCGGCGACGCCTCCGGTATCCGCCGCATCAAGAGCCATGCGGTGGGGCTCGTCCCGCTGATGGCGCTGCCCGTGCCCGCGAGCGGCCTGGCGGTGTTCAGCCAGGACCGGCGCATCGTGCGCAAGCTCGAAGAGGACGCCGGCGTCATCGAACAGGAGCTGATCGCGGACGTGACCGGCACCATCGCACCGAACGGCCTCGGCCGTCTCGGCCGCGGCCTGGTCTACGAGGGTCGCACGATGCCGCCGGCCCGCGTGAGCTGGCAAAGCGAGACGCGCCTGCGCTTCGCGGTGAAGGGCATCGCGCCCGAATGGATGCCGTGGATGTGCGAGGAGGTGGGACTCAGGCTCACCGCGCTGCGCCGCATTCGCATCGGCCGCGTGGCGATGGCGGGGTTGCCGCCAGGGCAATGGCGCTACCTGCCGCCCGGCGAGCGCTTCTAGCGCCCCTGCGCCATGGTGATCGACCTCATCGACGGCACCTACGAGCTGTTCCGGCATTTCTACGGGCTGCGGCGTTTCACCAAGGACAAGGACAGGCCGTACGGCGGCGTGACCGGCGTGTTGAACGGCGTGCTGGAGATGGTGGAGCGCGGCGCCACGCACGTCGGCGTGGCGACCGACCACGTGATCGAGTCCTTCCGCAACCAGCTGTGGGCGGGCTACAAGACGGGTGACGGCATCGAGCCCGCGCTGCTGGCGCAGTTCCATCCGCTGGAGCAGGCGCTCGCCGCCATGGGCGTGGTGGTCTGGCCGATGGTCGAACTGGAGGCGGACGACGCGCTCGCCTCGGCCGCCCACCTGGCCGATGCGGACGACCGGGTGCAGAAGGTCTTGATATGGACGCCCGACAAGGACCTGGCGCAGTGCGTGCGCGGCGAGCGGGTGCTGCAGGTGGATCGCCGGGGCAAGAAGATCCGCAACGCGGCCGACATCCGCGAGAAGTTCGGCGTGGCACCCGCCCTCATCCCCGACTACCTGGCGCTGGTCGGCGATGCGGCGGACGGCTATCCCGGCATCGAAGGCATAGGTCCCGTGGGCGCGGCGCGCCTGCTCAACGAACACGGCCCGATCGAGGCGTTCCCGGCGAAGGTGCTCGGCGGCCGGCGCGACGCCGCGCTGCTGTTCAAGCGACTGGCAACGCTCGACACGAACGCCAGGCTGTTCGACGATGTCGAGACCCTGCGCTGGCGCGGCCCGACCGATGCGTTCGCCGCGTGGACGGACCGCATCGGGGCCCCGAAGCTGCTGCAGCGCGCGCTGGCAGCGCAGGAAAAGGTGGAGGAGGCCTAGGCCTCCACCCCATCAGGCGGCGTGGCCCGCCATCAGCTCCATCTTGCGGGCCTGCAGCTTTTCGGCCAGCGCCATCAGGTCCAGGCCTTGCGTCTTCCGCGCCCTGGGGAACATCTTCTCGCGCTCGTCGTTCACGTGGTGCAGGATGTCGTCCTCGAGTTCCAGCATCAGCTTGGCGTTCTCCGGTTCCTTCTCGAGCTTGGCGATCACTTCGCGGGCTTCCCGGTGCTCCTCCAGGCCGTCCTTCAGGTTCT
>JAJNBO010000081.1 GCA_021156245.1 Ramlibacter sp.
CCGTGAGAAGCTGCAAGAGCGCGTGGCCAAGCTGGCCGGCGGTGTTGCCGTGATCAAGGTCGGCGCTGCCACCGAAGTCGAGATGAAGGAAAAGAAGGCGCGTGTCGAAGACGCCCTGCACGCCACCCGCGCTGCAGTGGAAGAAGGCATCGTGGCCGGTGGCGGCGTCGCGCTGCTGCGCGCCAAGCAAGCCGCTGGCGAGATCAAGGGCGACAACGCCGACCAGGACGCCGGCATCAAGCTGGTCCTGAAGGCCATCGAAGCGCCCCTGCGCGAGATCGTCTTCAACGCCGGCGGCGAAGCCAGCGTGGTCGTCAACGCCGTGCTGAACGGCAAGGGCAACTACGGCTTCAACGCGGCCAACGACACCTATGGCGACATGATCGAAATGGGTATCCTGGACCCGACCAAGGTGACCCGCACCGCTCTGCAGAACGCCGCGTCCGTCGCGTCGCTGATGCTGACCACGGAAGCCATGGTCGCCGAAGCGCCGAAGGACGAAGCGCCCGCGATGCCTGGCGGCATGGGCGGCGGCATGGGTGGCATGGGCGGCATGGACATGTAATGTCCGGCGCCTGAAGCACCCCGCTTCAAGCGAAGAGAAAAGCCCGCGGTGAGAGCCGCGGGCTTTCTTGTTTTCAGGACGGGCGAACCCAGTGGATCGCGCCTCGCAAGGGCGGCTGGGTGCCTTCGCAGCTTTGCATGAACCGCATGTCCAGCTCGATGATCGAGCCGACGGAGTCGTAGCGGATGTGGTCGATCGCGAACCACCCCTTGATCTCCCAGCATCTGCGCATCAGCGTCGACCACAGCATCCCGCCGCGAGCCGGGTTGTAGCCCGAGGTGCTTTGCAGGTTGGGGTAGTAGCCGCGCCGCAGGCGGGGGATGGAACTCATGCCGATGAAGGTGCCCGAGTACCCGTTGGTGCTGACGCTCACTGTCGATCCGCTGGAACCGACACTGATGCCGGAGCTGTAGCTGCCGTGCATCCCTCCGCCGACGAAATCCCCCGGCTCGCTGTACAGGTAGACATAGTTGCCGGTCGCGGGGATGGGAGCACCAGGGGCTGGCTGCCAAAGCCGGTCGAGTGCAGCGCGACGCGGAAGGGCTGGCCCCGTCCGGTCGTTGATGTCCCAGCGGATCCTGCCATTCAGTGCGGGCGCGCCGGCCCATTCGCAGTGCTGCTGGAATCGCATGTCCAGCGTGGCCAGTTCGCCGTCCACATAGGTGACCTCGTCGACGACGAACCAGGCCTCGACCTGGCTGCAGCTGCGGCGCTCCCCTGACCAGTACATGCCGCCCTTGGTCGGGTTGTGGACGGGATGCCGTTTCAATGCCGGATACCAGCCTGGGCGCAGCCGGGCCACCCCTGCCATGACCTGGAAGTCTCCGGACCAGCGCTCGTCACCGATGACGGACACGGTGAGATGTCCCCCGAACTCGGCGACGGCGACTTGCGCATTGCGAGGCGTGTAAGTCGCGCGGATTCCGGCCCCGATGGGGTCGCCCACGGACGACGAAGCGAGATGGACAAACGTTCCGCCCGACGGAGTCGTCCCAGGCAGCGGCGACCAAAGCGTCGACGGGATCGCGCGTACCGGCCTCGGCGGCGAGGTCGAATCGCTCGCAAACCACCGGATGTTGCCGTGCAACGCACCTGTCGCCCCTTCGCATTGCTGGACGAAATCCAGGTCGATCGCAACCAACTCCGCGCCGGCGTACTCCGAACTGTTGATCCGGAACGAGCCCGCCAGCGGGCCACAGCCTCTTCCTCCCCCGCCCCAGTTCAACCCGCCGACCTCCGGTTGATGGAAGGGGTAGCGGGTGACGCCGAGGTATTCGTTGACGTCGAAAACCTCGTGCGGCGCGGGCAGCTCGAAATCGCCCGTCCACTGCTCATCCCCGCCGACGGTCACGCGAAGATGGCCGCCCTCGGCGCGCACGGTGATCACGGCATCGGCCTGCGTATAGGCAAACGACTGCCCCGCACCCACGTAGTCGCCGGCGTCGCTGACCAGCGTGATCTGCGTCTGGCCGGCCACGATCGGCGCCGCCGTGAGCGGGCTGCGGAAAACGCTGGCGGCCGTTCGCGCCGCCGCACCTGCGGAGGCCACCTCGACGTCGCCGCCGCCCCCGCAGGAAAGCAGTGCGCCGGTCAGTGCAAGGGCAAGGATCTTCTTGCAAAGCATGATGCGCATCACGATGGCCGCGTCCAATGCACGGCGCCCCAAAGAGGCGTCAGGTAGCCGCCGCACGACTGCCAGAACCTGGCGTCGACCGCCATCACGTTCCCGGCGGCGTCGAAGCGGATGCTGTCGATGGCGAACCACCCCCAGCTTGCGCTGGAGCAGCCACCGCTGCCATTTCCACTCACGCTGATGCCGCCCTCGCTCGGATCGTTGCCGGGAAAGAGCTGGAGCCTCGGGTAGTACCCCTGCCGCAACCTGTCGATGGAACTCATGGGCATCAGCACGATCTCCCAGCCGCCGACCCGGACGACCAACGAGTTCTGCGTGGTGGTGAACACCGTCATCTCGCTGGCGTACATGTGGGCCTTGGCGGGGCCAGGGAAGGTGGGGTTGTGGCTCCTCATGTACACGTAGTTGCCCGCGGGAACGGGGACGTCCGCCGGCATGGACCACAGCAGTGGAGGGATGCGGCGCGGGCCAGGCGGCGCGGAACCGTCATTCACGCTCCACCGGATCCTGCCGCGCAACGCCCACGGCCCTCCATTGCAACGTTGTTCGAAACGCATGTCCAACGTGGCCATCTGCCCGTCGACGTAGGTAACCTCGTCCACGATGAACCATCCGGTTGGAGCGCACCCCCGCCCTTCACCGGACCACCCGATGCCGCCACGCGTCGGGTTGTAGATGCCGGGGTATCCCTCCAGATGCGCGTACAGGCCCCGGCGCATCCTCGCCAGGGAGTCCATGGCCTTGAAGTTGCCCGTCCAACGATGGTTGCCCGTGACGGACACGGCGATGAGGCCACCGGATTCGGTGACCGTGATCGGTGAATCGCGCAGCGTGTGGAGATAGCGGCCGCCTGCGCCGATGTAGTCGCCCTCGTCCGATTCCAGGTAGACAAAGCTGCCCGTGGCGGGGACCGCGCCAGGCGCGGGCGCCCAAGCATCGGTCGGCACGCGCGCCGGTCCCGAGGGCTGGGTGGTGTCGCCGGCGAACCAGCGGATGTTGCCGTGCAGGGCCGGCGGCTTGCCGTCGCAATGCTGGACGAAGTCCATGTCGATGGCGAGCAGCCGGTCGCCGTCGAATTCCGAGCTGTTGATGCGGAAGGAGCCGACCAGTGCCTCACAGCCGCGCCCTTCGCCACTCCACTGCAGCCCGCCCGCAGCGGCATCGTGCAAGGGATACCGCATCACGTCGCGGACCCCACCGAAGTTGAAGCGGCGGCGGGACTCGGGCAAGGCAAAGTCGCCGGACCAATACTCGTCGCCCCGGACGCTGACCGACAGCCGCGAGCCGGAGACAGTCACGCCGATCTGGGCGTCGGCCTGGGTGTAGACATGGGACTTGCCCTGGCCGATGCCGTCCCCGACGTCGCTCACCAGCGTGATCTGCGTCTTGCCGGGGATCGCGGCCGGCGCTGGGACGAGCGTTCGGAACAGTGTGGGGTCCGCCGTGCGCAGAGCCCCACCGGGTTCGCCTTCATCCTGGCCGCCGCCGCACGACACCAGCACGCTGGCAAGCGCGATCGAAATGATCTTCTTGAACTGCATCCGCCTCCCGTGCGGGGTGAGCCAGCGCCCGCGCGCCATGCGGCGCACGCAGCCGGTCCGAAAAGTCTATCGGTCGCGCCGCGGATTCACTGTGCGATTTGCCGGTTTGTGCAAATCCGCCACACCGACGGGCGCGCGATCACCTCGTTGGCGGTCGTCCGCGCTGCAGCGCAGGCGCGGGCCTGGCCCAGTGGACCTCGCCGAACAAGGGCGGGTTGACGTTCTCGCAGCGCTGCGCAAACCGCATGTCCAGCGCCATGAGGAGCCCCAGCGCGTCGTACCGGATCTGGTCGACGGCGAACCAGCCCGTCAACTGATTGCAGCCGCGCCCATTGCCGGACCAGTTCATTCCGCCGAGGGCGGCATTGTGGAAAGGCCAGCGCTGCAGGCCCGGGTAGAAACCGCGCTTCAGGCGCGGAATGGAGTCCATCGCGACGAAATTGCCGGTGTAGCCCCCCGCGCGGATCTCCAGGGCGCGCTGGTTGGCCGTCACGCTGAGACCGGTGGTGTACGTCTGCTTCGAGCCGCCGCCGATGTAGTCACCGGGGGAGCTCGCCAGGTACACATAGTTGCCGGCGGCGGGCGTGGCCCCGTCCTGCGGCTCCCACAAGCGCTCCGGAATGCGGCGCGGGCCGGGCGGCGTTGCCGAATCATTGGCATCCCACCGAATGCGCCCGCGCAGCGGGCCGACCAGCCAGGGGACGTCCTGGCAGCGTTGCTCGAAGCGCATGTCCAGCGTGGCCAGCTGTCCGTTGACGTACGTGATCTCGTCCACCGCGAACCAGCCCACCAACTGGTTGCATCCGCGGCCGTCACCGCTCCAGTCCAGGCCCCCTTTCACCGGATTGTGGAAAGGCCAGCGCTGCAGGTCCCGGTACCAGCCGGGGCGCACCCGGCTGACGACGTTCATCGCCTTGAAGTTGCCCGTCCACCACTCGTCGCCGTTCAGGCCGACCGAGAGGGCCCCGTTGGCCTGCGTGACGCTCAGATGCGAGTTGCGCGGGGTGTACGTGTACTGCTTTGCGTCGCCTACGAAGTCGCTGGGCGCCGACTCGAGATAAACGAAAGTGCCGGTCGCAGGCGTGGCGTCCGGCGCGGGAGACCACAGGCGGTCCGGCACATTGCGCATGGGCCCGGGCGGTACGGTGGGGTCATTGGCGAACCAGCGGATGTTGCCGAACAATGCCGGGGCGTCGCCTTCGCAATGCTGCACGAAGTCGAGATCGACCGCGACCAGCTCGGCGCCCACGTACTCCGAGCTGTTCACGCGGAACGCCCCGATCAGTTCGTTGCACCCCCGCCCTTCGCCGCTCCAGTCCATGCCGCCCACGGCGGGCTCGTGGAAGGGCCAGCGTGTCACGTTGTTGAAAGTGCCCGGCGTGACCTTGCCGTGCGAGGCGGGCAGCACGAAATTGGCCCTCCAGTTTTCGTCGCCCTGGATGTCTACGCTGAGGGCCCCACCCGAAGCGGTGACCCGGATGGCCGCAGTGGCCTGGGTGTAGGCGTAGTCGCCGCCGTTGCCCACCCAGTCTCCGGGATCGCTGGAGACCAGGATCTGCGTTTGCGTGGCCGTGACGGCGGGCAGCGCCGCCCTCGAAGGCGTGCGGAAAACGTCTTGTTGTCGGGATGCCTCGCCCGGTGCGGCGACGGTGTCTTCGCCTCCGCCGCAGGCGATCAGCAGGACGCTGAGTGCGACTGCAATGATGTTCTTGAAGTGCATGCCGCCTCCCTTGCGCCATCGGGACCCCACGCGGTCGCTTCGACCTGTGCAGATCCAGGCTCAGCAGTCTATCGGCTGGGTCAGCGGGTGGAAATGGCTTTTGGAGCGTTTGGCCCCTTCAAGGCATCACCCGAATGGGAGATGTTGCCGGGCCCGCGCTGCTTTTTGCGATGGTCCGTACATCGGGCGCTAAACCTTCCTGGATTCCCGTGGATGTATTGTCCGAGGACGCAGATGAACACCTCTTCCAACTTCGAAAGCCGGCTGGCCGCGGGGCTGGCCGCCAGCCGCGAGGGCCGCCTGGATGCGGCGCTGGCCCTGTTTGCACAGGCCAGCGAGGCCGATCCCACGTCCGGCGTGCCCCACTTCCTCATCGGATCGGAACACGCGGCGGCGGGCGACTTCGCGTCGGCGGAGCTGGCTTTCGCTCGCGCCGTGTTGCTGGCGCCCGACTTCCCGATCGCCCGCTACCAGCTCGGCCTGCTGCAATTCACCTCGCAGCGGGCCCCGGTGGCGCTGCTGACGTGGGAGCCCCTCCTCTCCTTGCCGGAGACCGACGCCTTGCCGCATTTCGTGCGCGGGTTCACCGCCTTGGCCGCGGACGCGTTCGAGGACGCGTTGCGGCACTATCGCGCCGGACTCGCGTGCAACCCGCCGAATCAGGCGCTGTGCTCCGACATCCTTCAATTGGTGGAGGCGGTGGAGAAGCTCCAGCGAAGAGAGGGCGCCCCGCAAGAGGACGAAGTGGCACAACACGTCCTGCTGTCCGCCTATGCGCGCGGCCTGCACTGAGGCACCCGCTTGACCACCATCGACCCCTCCAGCCAGGTTGCGCTTGCGTTGCAGGCGCAGCTGGCTGCCTTGAAGGAGCGTGGCAAGGCCAGCGCTGGTTCGGCCGGCAAGTCACACGCCGCGTCGCACAACCGGGTGGCCAGCACCCTCGCGCAGCGCCTGCTCTCCATCGCCCCGGACGACCCGGATCGCCGGCGGAAAGCGGTGCGCATGTTTCTCCAGTCGGAACTGGTGCGCGAATTCGGCGAGGCCGTGCTGAACGACCCGCAGTTCGGCACCATGCTGGACGCGGTGCAGGAGCAGATGGCGCAGGACGACAGGACGGCGGCTGCGGTCCAAGCCCTGGGCGATGTGCTGCTGGCGGGGAAAGTGGCGTCCTGAGCTTGCTGGGGTTCCTGGCGTCACCCCAGCCTACGTGATCAGCGCGGGAGCGCCTCCACCTCTCGCGTCCACTTGTCCACCAGCCGCCGTCGCTCGGCCGCCTTGCCGTACTTCTCGAAGTCGTACTTGATCAGGCGCACGTCGTCGATGGCCGGGATGCGCGGGTCGGCTTGAAGGTCTTGTTGGCGGGCACCTGCAGGCTGTTGGCACGCGCGCCGATCTGCTGGCCGGCGGGGCTCATGAGCCAGTCGTAATAGCGCTTCGCTTCCGCGCGGTTGCGGCTGCCCTTGATCAGGGCGATGCCGCCGATCTCGTAGCTGGTGCCCTCGCACGGCGCCGCGGCGAACACGGGGAACTTGTTGGTGAGCCGCTCGTTGTCGAAGCCGAAGATGAAGCTCACGCCGATGCCCACCTCGCCCTTGGCCACGCTGCGGGCCTGCGCCGTGCCGCTGCGGGTGTACTGGGTCACGTTGCGGTGCAGCTTCTTCAGGTAATCGAAGGCCTGGTCCTCACCCATCATCTGCACCAGGCCTGCCAGGATGGTGTAGCCGGTGCCGCTGGAGCCCGGATGCGAGGTTTCGATCTCGCCCTTGTAGCGCGCATCCAGCAGGTCCTTCCAGCACCTGGGCGGCGGCAGCTTCTTCTTCTTCAGCACTTCCTCGTTCCAGCCGAAGCCGATGGCGCTGGTATAGAAGCCGCCCACGTAGTTCTGGCTCATGGCGTACTGCCGCACCGCCCAGCCATGCAGGTCGTTCAGGTAGTCGGGCCGGTACGGGTCGAGCAGGCCGATCTCGGCAGCCTGGTAGTACGGGTCGCCGGTGCCGCCCCACCACAAGTCGGTCTTGGGGTTGGCAGCCTCCGCGCGGAGTTGCGCGAACGCTTCGCCCGTGGGCTTGCGGGTCTGCGCCACGCGGATGCCGGTGGCCTTGGTGAATTCCGACGCGGCGAGTTCGCACCACGACTGGTCGGTGCTGCAGATGGCGTTGACGACGCCTTGGGCCTGGGCCGGACCACCTGCAGCGCACGCCACCAGGAAGGCGGCGGCCAACGATCGCAGTTTCATGAAGGCTCCTGTTGCGCGCGAAATGGTAAGCCGCGGCTGCGTAGCTCGCCGACGGCCGAATGGCCTCTTTTTTTACCCGGGTTTAATGCGACAATTGATTTAAAACCGGGTAGAATAACAGCATGACGCCGGACCCCTTCTATTCCTATTCCGCCTTTGCCGGCAGCAGGAAGATCGCTTCAGGCTCGCTCGAGGACGTGGCAGCCGCCGTCGCGCTGGCATCCGCTCGCAGCGACGCCACCGTGCTCGTCTTCTCCGATGACTCCGGCGCGCAGGTCGACCTGGACCTGCGCGGCACCGAGGCGGACGTCCGCGCGCGGCATCGGCCTGCGCCTCCTGCGGAAGCAGCGCCCCGCGGGCGCGGGCGCCCCCGCCTGGGCGTCGTCGCGCGGGAGGTCACCCTGCTTCCCGACCAGTGGGAATGGCTCGCCGCGCAGCCCGGCGGCGCCTCCGTCGCGCTGCGCAAGCTGGTGCTCGAAGCGCGCCGCGCAGGCACGTTGCGCGACCGCATGCGCCGCGCGCAGGAGCGCAGCTACAAGGTGATGGTGGCGCTGGCCGGAGACCGTCCAGGCTTCGAGGCCGCATCGCGCGCCCTGTTCGCCGGCGACTTGGATGCATTCCGCGCCGGCGTGGCGCGCTGGCCCCGCGACATCCGAGACCACCTGCTGCAACTCGCCAACCCCGACCACGACCCCACCCCCAGGAGCC
>JAJNBO010000082.1 GCA_021156245.1 Ramlibacter sp.
AGCGCTTCGGCCGGCGGCTGGAAGCTGGAGAGGCGGTCCGCCCAGCGCGCCAGGCCCTGCTCCACCATCTGCAGCAGCGTGGGGGCGACGCCGCCCACCACGGCAGCACAGGCGGGATGCGACAGGTCCAGCACCTGCTCGCCGCGCAGCACGCCGGTGGCGGGCGCGCCGCCGGCGGTCGTGAAGGTCACGAAGCGCATGGCTTCAGCCGACGCGGTACTTGTCGAGGACCGTGCGGTCGATCTCGATGCCCAGGCCGGCGCCGGTGGGCACCTGCACCTTGCCACGATGCTGCACGATGGGCTCGCGCGACAGGTAATCGCGGAACGGGTTCTCGCACTGCTCGAACTCCAGCATCGGCGGCATGGGCCGGTACGACGGCGGCTGGTCCGGCAGCGCGGCCAGGAAGTGCAGCGTGGCGGCGACGCCAATGGCGGAACCCCAGGCATGCGGCACGCATTCGACGCCGTGCGTGATCGCCAGCGTGGCGATCTTGCGGCACTCGCTGATGCCCCCGGCAGCGCACACGTCCGGCTGCACGATGTCCATGTAGCCGTCCACGTCCTCGGGGGAGATCGGCTCCTCGAACCACTCGATGTCCAGCTTCTCCAGCTCGCGGCCGATGCGGATCGCCTGCGGAACGGTGAAGCAGTGGTTGGCGTCGACCATCAGGCGCACGTTGTCGCCGATGGCTTCGCGCACCGCGGCCACGCGGCGGATGTCCAGCTTCGGGTCGCCCAGGCCGATCTTCATCTTGATCGCCTGGAAGCCCTCCTCCGCGAACTCGCGCGCCTCCTCCACCGCCTCCTCGACCAGCCGGTTCATGTCGATGAAGTACAGGCCGGTGGCGTAGCAGGTCACCTCGGTGCGGTAGGCGCCGCCGATCAGCTTGTGGATCGGCTTGTTGACGGACTTGCCGACGATGTCCCACAGCGCGATGTCGATGCCGGACAGCGCCGAGATCGCCATGCCGGTGGTGCCGTAGTCCTTGATGCGGTTGTACAGATCTTCCCAGATCACCTCCACGTCGAAGGCGTCGCGGCCGATGATGCGCGGGGCGAACTGCGTGTCGATGAAGGCCTTGGCCACGGCCGAAGGGCCGTAGCACTCGCCCCAGCCGACGATGCCGTCGCTGGTCTCGATCTCCACGATGCAGGAGCCGCGGGTCTTGTACAGCCAGCCGCGCGAGGAGGTGAAGGGACGCTCCACGGGCGCGGAGACCACGTGGCAGGTGACTTTCTTGATGGTGGAGGCGGTCATGGGAAAACGGTGATGCTCTTACTTCTTCTCGGCGACGAAGACCTTCTTGCCGACTTCGTTGAGGGACTTCTGCACGTTGTTGATCTCGCGGTTGAGCGCGGCGCCGGTCAGGTCGTCCACCACGGCGCCGGCCGCTTCGGTCGGCTGGCGGAACTGCGTGCTCTGGATGGCCTTGCGGAACATCTGGGTGAGCTTGTCCATCACGGGAGCCGGCGTGCCGGCGGGCGCGACGAGGTAGGCCATCTGCACCAGCGGCCCGTACGGGAACACGTCCAGCCCCTTCTCCTTGAAGGTCGGCACGTCGGGCAGGTTCTTCAGGCGTTCATTGCCGAACACGGCGATGGGCTTGACGAGGCCGGCGTCGATCTGGCCCTTGCTTTCCGAGGGCTTCAGCACGGCCGCCTGGATCTGCTTGCCCGCGAGGTCGGCGATCACCTTGGAGCCACCGGTGTAGGGGACGGCGATGACTTCGGTGCCCGCGGCGCGACCCGTCATCAGCGCGAAGATGTGGTTCAGGTTGTTGCTGCCGGGCGTCCCGACCGACACCTTGCCGGGATTCTTCTTCACGTAGTCGAGGAACGTTTCCAGGTCCTTGCCGTACGGTGCGCCCACGGGCACCAGCAGCACCAGCGGATCCAGCGTCACGCGTGCGATCGGCGCGAACTGCTCGTTCTTCAGCGGCGTCAGGCCCTGCGCGATCAGCGCCAGCGTGGAGCTGGTGCCCATGCCGATGGTGTAGCCGTCCGGCTCCGCGTTGGCCACCTTGGTCATGCCGATGGAGCCGGTGGCGCCGGGCACGTTGTCGACGATGACGCGCACGCCGTCGTCGGCCAGGATCTTGGACAGCTGGCGCGCGGCGATGTCGTTGGAACCGCCGGCGTTCCACGGCACGACGAGGCGGATTTCCTTGGCGGGGAAGGGATCCGCGGCGAAAGCGGAAAGGCAGGCGGCGCTGAGCGCGACGGCGGCGATGCGGGTGAAGAGGCTCTTCAAGGCCATGCGATGTGTCTCCTGGGGTCTGGGGAGGGATGGAAAGGCAATGTTATAACAAAGATCATTGGGCCGGGCCAGTGCAGCCCTACTGCGAAAAGGGCGACGCCAACTCAGCGGGACGCGACGCGCCGCTGGCCTTGGTCTTCGAGCAGCGCCGCAATGTCCGTCCGGGCGCTGACGATGTCCGAACGGATCGCCTCGCCTGCCGCCAGGCCGTCGCCGCGCCGCAGCGCCTCGAGCGTGCCGACGTGGTGCTCATACCGCTTGAGGCCGGGGATGTACTTCGGCAGGCCGAGACGCAAGGTCGGCGCGCAGCGCAGCCAGGCGTTCTCGATGATTTCCTCGACGATGGGCATGCGACACATGTCGTAGATGCGGAAGTGGAACTGGTAGTGCGCCTCCAGGTACTGCTCCGTGCGCTTTTCCTTCACCGAGCGCTTCATCTCCACCAGCAGTTGCTCGACGGCCGCCAGGCCCTCCGCCGTCGCGTAGGCAGCAGCGGCCGCCGCAGCCATCGGTTCCAGCCGTTCGCGCACCGTCATCAGCTGGCTGAACTGGTCGGCATCGAGCATGGGCACCACGGCGGCGCCGGCCGGACCGAGCCCGCCGCGCTCCAGCACCTTTTCGGCGATGAGGCGGTTCACCGCGTCGCGCACCGGCGTGAGGCTGATGCCCAGGTCGTCCGCCACCTGCCGCAGCACGACCCGATCCCCCGGCGCGAACTTGCCCGCCAGCAGCGCGGCCTTGAGCGCTGCATAGGCACGGTCCCAGAGCGTGCTGCGTTCGATGGTGTTCAGGCGGGGCTGCGTCATGCCCGCATTGTGGCGCGGCGGCTAGGCATGGCGCCGGAAGCAGGCCAGCGAATGGTCGTTCACGATGCCGACCGCCTGCATCCACGCATGGACGATCACCGGTCCGACGAACTTGAAGCCACGCCGTTTCAGCTCTTTCGAAATCTCCTCCGACAAGGGCGTGCTGGCCGCCACGGAGCGGCCATCGCCGCGCAGCACCTTGCCCTTGGTGAACGACCAGCAGAAGTCCGCGAAGTCTTCGCCGCGGGCCTGCATGTCGCAGTAGATCTTCGCGGCGGCGATGGTCGCCTCGATCTTCGCGCGGGAGCGGATGATGCCGGGATCGGCGAGCAATCTCTCCACCTGCTTCTCGCCGAAGCGCGCCACCTTCGCCGGGTCGAAGCCCGCGAATCCTTTGCGAAACGCCTCCCGCTTGTGCAGGATGGTTCGCCACGACAAGCCCGCCTGGAAGCCTTCCAGCACCAGCATCTCCCACAGCATGCGCGCATCGCGCTGCGCCACGCCCCACTCCTCGTCGTGGTACTTCGCCATCAGGGCGTCGTCGCGATCGGCCCAGGAGCAGCGCTGGATGCGGAGGTGGATCTTCGACATCCCCGCATGGTAGCCACTGCGTTTCGGGGATCAGGCTTTCGGCTTCTCGGACCTGGGCTTTTCCGACTTCGGCCGCAGCCGCGACGGCACATGCTCCAGGTTGATCCGCACCCGGTACCACAGCGACGAACTTCCGCGCATGCGGTCCACCAGCACGTCGGCGGGTTCCAGGTGGGCCGCGGCCTGGGGGTGCTTCGCCTTCCACTCCTCCGCCGCGGCGACGGCCTCGGCCTCGCGCTCGCTGCGCGCCACTTCGATCAGGGGCTTCTTCACCCGTGCTGTGGAAGGTGGCGCGCGGCGCGGCTCGCCTGCCGCCTTCGCATAGTGCGGCGGCCACGGCGCATCGCCCTGCCCTTCGGCTTCCTGCCGGCGTGAGAGCTCCAGCAGCGGCTCCAGCGAGCAGGGCGTCTCGTCGATCGCCTCATGCGGGTCGCCGATCTTCGCAAGGCGCTTGGGCATCGTCCACAGCGTGAAGTCCGCCGGGTCGCACGCGGCGAGCTCCTTCCACGTCACCGGCGCGGACACGCGCGCATCGGGCTTGGGCCGCACCGAATACGCGGACGTGACGGTGCGGTCCTTGGCGTTCTGGTTGTAGTCGACGAACACGCCGCGCCGCTCCTCCTTCCACCATTTGCTGGTGGCAAGGCCGGGCGCGCGCTGCTCGACTTCCCGCGCCAGCGCCAGCGCCGCGCGCCGCACCTCGTCGAAGGTCCACTTCGGCTGGATGCGCACCAGCACGTGGATGCCGCGCGATCCCGAGGTCTTGGGCCAGCCCTTCAGGCCGAGCTCGGTCAACACCTCATGGACGACGTCGGCCACCTGGCGGATCTGCGGCCAGTCGACGCCAGGCACGGGGTCGAGGTCGACGCGAAGCTCATCGGGATGGTCCAGGTCCACGGCGCGCACGGGATGGGGGTGCAGCTCCAGGCAGGCCAGGTTCGCCATCCAGGCCAGGTCGGAGGCATGGCGCGGCACCACCTCTTCCGCCGTGCGGCCGGAGGGAAAGCGGATTTCGGAGACGTCCACCCACTCGGGCCGCTTGGTGGGCGCGCGCTTCTGGAAGAAGAACTCCTCGTCGATGCCGTTCGGGTAGCGCACCAGCACGCAAGGCCGGCCGCCGGCGCCCCGCAGCGCGCCCTCGGCGACGGCAAGGTAATAGTTCACGAGGTCGAGCTTGGTCACGCCCGCCGCCGGGATCAGCAGCTTGGTCGGACTGGTGATCACCACCTCGCGGCCGCCAATCTCCAGCGTCTTCTCGTCCTTTGCCTGGGCCATGGGGACCAAAATACACCGCCACGGCACAATACGGGGTCAGACACGGCCGTATAGCGGCTGGCACGGCGCAGCCGGCCAGCCATGGCCGAATTCGGAGGCGGCCGTGCAAGCACGGCCGCAGCTATTCTCGGAGCCCACTTGTCCGCCTCGCCCTTCGGCGCCGAAGTCCGGCGCCGCCGCACCTTCGCCATCATTTCCCACCCCGACGCGGGCAAGACCACGCTGACGGAAAAGCTGTTGCTGTTTTCCGGCGCGATCCAGATCGCCGGCGCGGTGAAAGGCCGCAAGGCGTCGCGCCATGCCACGTCGGACTGGATGGAGATCGAAAAGCAGCGCGGCATTTCCGTGGCTTCGTCGGTCATGCAGATGCTGTACCGCGACCACGTCATCAACCTGCTGGACACGCCGGGCCACAAGGACTTCTCCGAAGACACGTACCGCGTGCTCACGGCCGTGGATGCCGCTCTGATGGTGATCGACGCGGCCAACGGCGTCGAAGCGCAGACGCGGCGGCTGATCGAGGTCTGCCGCCAGCGCGACACGCCCATCATCACCTTCGTCAACAAGATGGACCGCGAGGTGCGCGAGCCGCTGGACATCCTGGACGAAGTGGAGCGCGAACTCGGCATGCCTTGCGTCCCCATGACCTGGCCCGTGGGCAAGGGCAAGAGCTTCGGCGGCATCATGAACCTGCGCCGGCAGGCGATGACGGTGTTCGAGTCCGGCAGCGAGCGCCGTCCGCAGGACTTCGACACGGTTCCGCTCACGGACGCGGCGGAGTTGCAGAAGCGTTTCGGGGGCGAGTACGACGCCGCTGCCGAGAGCATGGAGCTGGCCGCGGGCGCCTCGCCGGAATGGGACCACGCGGCCTTCCTGGCGGCCAAGCAGACGCCGGTGTTTTTCGGCTCGGCCGTCAACAACTTCGGCGTGATGGAAGTGCTGGACGCGCTGGTGGACCTGGCGCCCGCGCCACAACCGCGCAAGAGCACCGCCGTCGTCAACCGGCAGCCCGTGGAGCGGGTCATCGAGCCCGATGACGCCGCTTTCTCGGGCGTGGTGTTCAAGGTGCAGGCCAACATGGACCCGTCGCACCGCGACCGCATCGCGTTCGTGCGCATGGCGTCCGGCAAGTACACGCCGGGCATGAAGCTGAAGGTCCAGCGCACCGCCAAGGAGTTGCGACCGACCTCCGTCGTGACCTTCCTGTCGCAGCGCCGCGAAGCCGTGGACGAAGCGTATGCCGGCGACATCATCGGCTTCACCACGCACGGCGGCGTGCAGCTGGGCGACACCATCACCGACGGCTCGGTGAACCTGCAGTACACCGGCCTGCCCTTCTTCGCGCCCGAACTCTTCATGGTCGTCGTGCTGAAGAACCCGCTGCGCACCAAGCAATTGCAGCAGGGGCTGGCGCAGCTCGGCGAGGAAGGCGCGATCCAGGTCTTCCGGCCCGAGATCGGCGGCCCCATGCTGCTGGGGGCAGTCGGCCAGCTCCAGTTCGAGGTGGTGCAGCATCGCCTGAAGACCGAGTACGACTGCGACGTGCGCCTGGAAGGCTGCCCCTATACCGGCGCGCGCTGGATCACGGCCGACACGCCGGCGGAACTGAAGGCCTTCACCGATGCCTATCCGCAGCGGCTGGCGCTGGATGCGGCAAACGCACTGGCATTCCTCTGCACCTCGCCTTACGACGTGCGGCTGGCGCAGGAGCGCTTCCCCAAGATCCACTTCCACCTGCTGCGCGAGCACGCGGGGCTGTCCTTGCAGCAGGCGGGCAGCTGACGTGGCGGCGGCCGGGACGATGCAGCCCCTGGACGAGTGGCCGGCTGCCGAGCGCAGCCGCATCCGCGGCGTGCTCACCGATATCGACGACACGCTGACCACCGAAGGCTCGGTGCCGGCCGAGGTGGTCGATGCGCTCGGCGCCTTGCGCGCGGCGGGCCTGCACGTGATCCCGATCACCGGCCGGCCGGTGGGCTGGAGCGAGCCCTTCGCGCGGTCGTGGCCCGTGGACGCCATCGTCGCCGAGAACGGCGCCGTCGCACTGACGCGCGATGCCACCGGCGACCTGCGCAAGTTGTACGTGCAGGACGAGGCGACTCGCCAGGCCAACTTCGCGCGCATGCAACAAGTGGCGCAGCGCATCGTGCGCGAGATCCCCCGCGCGACCGTCTCGCGCGACAGCGGCGGCCGCGAGACCGACATCGCCATCGACCACAGCGAGTTCGTGCACCTGCCGCAGGCGTGCATCGACGAGATCGTCGCAGTGATGCGGGCCGAAGGCATGAACGCGACGGTCAGCTCGATCCACGTCAATGGCTGGTACGGCAACCACAACAAGCTGTCCGGCGCCCGCTGGATCGTGCGGACCTTGCTGGGACGCGACCTCGATGTCGAGCTCGATCGGTGGGTCTATGTCGGCGATTCGACCAACGACGTGCTGATGTTCCAGCACTTCATCCACAGCGCCGGCGTCGCCAACATCCGCCGCTTCGAGCACCAGCTGGCGTACAAGCCGAAGTACGTGACCCAGGGCGAGCGGGGGGTGGGGTTCATCGAGGTGGCGCGGGCGATTATCTCGTCCCGTCATTCCCGCGGAGGCGGGAATCCAGGGCGTTGAAGAGCCTTCGAAAGCCCTGGATCCCCGCCTCCGCGGGGATGACGAACAGGGGCACGCCGGGGTTCTGCAGCAGCCGATGGCTCGCCACGACCCACGCCAGGGGCACCGGCGACCTCGTCATCGCCCGTTCGCCTCGCGGTGGGCCCGGCATGCGGAAGCGAACGCTTCCAGCATGCGCTCGTAGAACGGGTGCTGCCGATGCCGCCATTCCGGATGCCACTGGACGCCGTACGCGAAAGCGGGGGCACCCATCACGCGCACACCCTCGACCAGCCCGTCCGGCGCATGCGCTTCCGCGACGAGGCCTTCGCCGAGCCGCCGGATGCCCTGGCCATGCAGCGAGTTGACCATCGCCCGCGTGGTTCCCGCCCACTGGGCGAAGGCGCTGCCCGGCTCCAGCAGCACCTCGTGCCGCTGCGCGAACTGCACCGCCAGGTCTTCGCTCTCCGGCTCCCTGTGGTCCATCATCCCCGGCTGGTCGTGCAGCGTCTGGTGCAGCGTGCCACCCAGCGCGACGTTGATTTCCTGCAGTCCGCGGCAGACGCCGAACAGCGGCACGCCGCCGACGAGCGCGGCGCGGACGAGATGCATCGTGAGCTTGTCGCGGCGCGGATCCAGCAGGTCGGTAGGTAGTGCCGTGGCGCCGAAGTGCGTGGCCTCCACGTTGGACGGCGAGCCCGTCAGCAGCACGCCATCCACCAGCGGCAGCAGGCACGGGATGTCCTCGGCCTCGGCCATCGGGAAGAGCACGGGCTGCAGCCCGAGCTCGGTGACCGCGGCCGCATACCGGTCGGCGAGCACGGTGTAGCCGCCGGGATCGTCCAGGTCCAGGTTGCGGTGGCAGGCGGGCAGCCACACCAGCGGCTTGCGAAGGGATTTCGGCATGCGGGGAGGAACCTCGCCGCCATGGTGCCAAGCCGGGGCCGCCGCCATGCCTCAGCACGGCGGCACCCGGCGTCGGACGCCGACTACGCCCAGCGACTGCTTACTTGAGCAGCCCGAGCTTCTCGACCAGCGCCTTCTCGGTGCGGAAGGTCTCCTGCGCGAACCGCGAGTACTGCGCGGAGTCCATGTACATCGGCACCATGTCGTAGCGGTTCAGCGCCTGCACGTACGAGGGATCTTCCATCGCCTTCTTGAAGGCGTCGTGGAGCTTCTTCACCACGTCGGGCGGGGTGTCGCGGGGCGCACCGATGCCGAAGGG
>JAJNBO010000542.1 GCA_021156245.1 Ramlibacter sp.
GCCCTGGCCAACATCGACGACTTCATCCGCATCATCCGCGAGTCGCCCACCCCGCCGGTGGCGAAGGCGGAACTGATGGCGCGCGGCTGGGACTCCAGCCTGGTGCGCGAGATGCTCACCCGCGCCAAGGCCGACGGCAGCGTCATCAACGCCGACGACTACCGGCCGGAAGGCCTGGAGCGCCAGTACGGCCTGGCGAAGGACGGCCTCTACCACCTCTCGGACACGCAGGCCCAGGAAATCCTGCAGATGCGCCTGCAGCGCCTGACCGGCCTCGAGCAGGACAAGATCGTCGCCGAGTACCGCGACGTGATGTCCGAGATCGACGACCTGCTGGACATCCTGGCGCGCCCCGAACGCGTCTCGACCATCATCTCCGAGGAACTCACCGCGCTGAAGCAGGAGTTCGGCCAGACCAAGCTGGGTGCGCGGCGTTCGACGATCGAGCACAACGCGCAGGACCTCGCCACCGAGGACCTGATCACGCCCACCGACATGGTGGTGACCCTCTCGCACTCCGGCTACATCAAGAGCCAGCCCCTGTCCGAATACCGCGCGCAGAAGCGCGGCGGCCGAGGCAAGCAGGCGACCCAGACCAAGGAAGACGACTGGATCGACCAGCTCTTCATCGCCAACACGCACGACTACCTGCTGGCGTTCTCCAACCGCGGCCGCCTGTACTGGCTGAAGGTGTGGGAAGTGCCCGCCGGCTCGCGCGGCTCGCGCGGCCGCCCCATCGTCAACATGTTCCCGCTGCAGGAGGGCGAGAAGATCAACGTGGTGCTGCCGCTCACCGGCGAGTTCCGCAGCTTCCCCGCCGACCATTACGTCTTCATGTCCACGTCGATGGGCACGGTCAAGAAGACGACGCTGGACGAGTTCAGCAATCCGCGCAAGGCCGGCATCATCGCCGTCGACCTCGATCCGGGCGACTTCCTGATCGGCGCGGCCCTCACCGACGGCAAGCACGACGTGATGCTGTTCTCCGACGGCGGCAAGGCCGTGCGCTTCGACGAGAACGACGTGCGCCCGACCGGCCGCAATTCGCGCGGCGTGCGCGGGATGATGCTGGAGGAAGGCCAGGGCGTGATCGCCATGCTGGTGGCCGAGGACGAGCAGCAGAGCGTGCTGACGGCCACCGAGAACGGCTACGGCAAGCGCACGCCCATCACCGAGTACACGCGGCATGGCCGCGGCACCAAGGGGATGATCGCCATCCAGCAGAGCGAGCGCAACGGCAAGGTCGTGGCTGCTACTTTGGTTCACACCGACGACGAGATCATGCTGATCACCGACCGCGGCGTGCTGGTGCGCACGCGCGTCAGCGAGATCCGCGAGCTCGGACGTGCCACCCAGGGCGTGACGCTGATCGGCCTGGACGAGGGTTCGAAGTTGAGCGGATTGCAGCGCATCGTGGAGAATGACGCCGGCGCGGCCGAGGGTGAGGACACCAACGGCGCCGACACGCCCTCCACCTGATGCCCAAGACCAAGTCACTTGCTGAACTCCGCGCGGGCATCGACCAGGTCGACCGCGAACTGCTGGACCTGCTGAACCGCCGCGCGGGCCTGGCCAACGAGGTCGGCGAGCTCAAGCGCGCGGAAGGCTCGCCCGTCTTCCGGCCGGAGCGCGAGGCCCAGGTGATCAACGGCCTGCAGGCCGCCAACCCCGGCCCGCTGAAGAAGAACAACGTCGCCAACATCTGGCGCGAGATCATGTCCGCGTGCCGGGCGCTGGAGGCGCCGCAGCGCGTGGCCTACCTGGGCCCCGCCGGCACGTACAGCGAACAGGCGGCGCTGCAGTTCTTCGGCTCCAGCATCGAGCGCGTGCCCTGCGTGAGCATCGACGAGGTGTTCCACTCCGCCACGGCAGGCGCGGCGGACTTCGGCGTGGTGCCGGTGGAGAACAACACGGAGGGCGTGGTCACGCGCTCGCTCGACCTGTTCCTCGGCACGCCGCTGCACATCGTGGGCGAGACGAGCCTGCTGGTGCGCCACCACCTGCTGCGCCAGGTGAACGACGTCAAGGGCATCGAAGTGGTGCTGGCGCATCCCCAGGCACTGGCGCAGTGCCAGGGCTGGCTCAACAACCACCTGCCCGACGCCGAGCGGCGCGCCGTCTCCAGCAACGCCGAGGGCGCGCGCCTCGCCGCGGGCAATCCGGCATGGGCCGGCATCGCCAGCGAACGCGCGGCCACCGAATTCGGCCTGCACATCGCGGCGCACGCGATCCAGGACGACCCGTTCAACCGCACCCGCTTCGCGCGATCCAGGACGACCCGTTCAACCGCACCCGCTTCGCGGTGGTGTGCCTGCCGCAGGTGCTGGCCGCCCCGGAAGCATCCGGGCAGGACTGCATCAGCCTGATCGTCTCGGTGCCGAACCGCCCCGGCGCGGTGCACGACATCCTCGGGCCGCTCAAGCAGCACGGCGTGTCCATGACGCGCTTCGAATCCCGGCCCGCACGATCGGGCCAGTGGGAATACTATTTCTACATCGACCTGCAGGGCCACCCTTCGCAGCCGCACTTGGCGGCGGCACTGAAGGACCTGCAGGCCCTGTGCGCTTTCTACAAGGTGCTGGGCACCTATCCCCTCGGCGAATAAAGAGAAGACACACCTCATGGCAGCGATGTTCGAGCAGTTGGGATTGATCGGGTGCGGCCTGATGGGCGGCTCGTTCGCCCTCGCCATGAAGCGCGCCGGCCTGGTGAAACGCGTGGTGGGCTAC
>JAJNBO010000083.1 GCA_021156245.1 Ramlibacter sp.
CGTCCAGGGAAATCTTCTTCCTGGGGGCCGGGGCTTCGGCCAGGGGTTCCAGCGGCTGCGGCACCGTCTGGTCATAGAAGGTGTCGCCGGCGTGGTGCATCGGCTGGGACAGGGGTTCCGTATCAGGGAACGACTGCGGCTTGCTGTTCGACCAGAGCTTCATGGTTTCCCGCCTTCGGGTTCTTGCGCTGCCCCATTGTAACAATGGCTTACAGCCGTGGAATAGGTAGATTGCGTATCGGACGCAAACGCCCCGCCGGACGTCGGGAAGCCGCAACGTCCCGGAGGTTGGTTCAGCGCATCGCCGGGTGGGCCTGCGGCGGGCGCTCTTCCATGTAGCCGTTGCCGTCCTTGACGCCGGTGCGGCCGGCAATCTGCCAGGCCGTGCGCTGGCCGATCAGCAGCGCCAGCTGCTCCACTTCTTCGTCGGTGTGGTTGATCGCCTTGGCCGGCGTGAGGTAACGGCCGTTCTTCGGCTCCGCTTCGCCCCAGAACGACTGGTGGTAGTCGGAGCGTGACTCCGCGCGGTCGCCACGGGCGGCCATGTCGACCACCCCGTAGCAGTTGCAGAAGTAGCTGCGGTCGCGCTGTTCGGGGAACACCTCGGTGTAGACGCCGGTGCCGCGGATGCCCGCGGTGAGCGTGGGCGTGACGATCTGGCGGGAGCTTCCGCGGCCGAACACGCTGACCACGGCGCCGGTGAGCAGCCGCAGCACGCTGACCGTGTTGATGGTCTGCCCGCGCTCGACGATCATCCGGCTGTTCTGCCTCACCTGCATGGCCGCCGTGCCGACCACGAACACCAGGTGCGATCCCGGCCCGGTGTCGATGCGGTCGCCCGTCTGGATCGTCTGCCCCTGGCGCAGGGCCTGGCCGTTCAGCAGCACGTCGCCACGCAGTTCCACCACGTTGCCCCGCTGCTGCGCCTGCGCCGCCGTGAAGCCGCCCATGGCGGTCCACCCGGCCGCGGCCTGCAGGAAGCTGCGGCGGCGGAACCAGAGGATTTCGTCCTCGGTGCGGCCTGCCAGGATGTGATCGCTCATGGGGTGTCCTCTCCTCGTGGTGCGCCGGGTGGCGGGGCTGCTTCTTCGTCAGCCTGGAAGCTGTCGCGGAAGGTGAAGTACAGCGACGTGGAGAACATCGCCACCAGCAGCAGGACGGTGGGCATCATCACGCTGCGGGCCACGGCCACGCCGCCGATCAGCATGCCCAGCGTGCTGAACACGAAGCCCACGCCCATGAAGACTGCCATCCAGGCGAACCCGTAGGTGAGCAGGGCGCCGAAGTTGCGGAACACCGCCACCGCGCTGAAGAACAGGCTCTTGGCCGGCGAGACCCCGTGCCAGTGCACCAGCGCCGGCGCATGCCAGAACAGCACGATCAGCGGCGAATGCAGCAGCAGCACGACCAGCATGCGCGCATCGATCTGCGGCGTGTCGGACGGCGCCGCGGCAGGTGCCCCGGCCAGCATGTTCCCCAGCAGCGACGCCACCAGCGATCCCGCGGTGTAGAGCAGGCCCAGCATCAGCATGGCCCGCGCCCGCTGCCTGCCGGCGCGGAAGGCGCTGATCAGGACGGTCGGCATGGGAAAGCGGCCGCTCGCCGCTTCGGAGGTGGCGGCCATCAGCCCGAGCGTGGCCGCCGGCACCAGCAGGGAGCCGAGGAAGGGCCCCACCAGCGGCACCTGCGACAGCACCAGCACGGCCGCCATGTACATGAAGAACAGCCCGGTCAACGCCAGGGGCTGCTTGAGGAATGTCTGGATGCCGAGTTTGACCCACAGGATGCCAGTACGCGCGGGAACGATGTTCAGTTTCACGACGGAGCCAATTTAACGCAAGCCGCCGCGCCGCCGCCCGGCGTCACAAGCTGGAGACCGTGACGGGATGCGCGATGCGCTGGCGCAGCACCCGCTCGAAATGGGTCGGATCGTGCGGCTTCAGGAGGGAGGCTTCCCGCGGCAGGTGGAAGTCCCACAGCCGGGAGAGCCAGAAGCGGAACGCGCCCGCGCGCAGCATCGCGGGCAGCATCTGCCGTTCGGCGGCGCCCAGGGGCCGCACGTCGGCGTAGGCCGCGACGAACGCCCGTGCGCGCTCGGGATCGTGCGCGCCGGTGGGCAGGTCGATCGCCCAGTCGTTCAGGCAGACGGCCAGGTCGAACAGCCAGGTGTCGACCCCGGCGAAGTAGAAATCGAAGAAGCCGGTGAGCCGTCCGTCCTGGAACATGACGTTGTCGCGGAACAGGTCGGCGTGCACCGGGCCGCGCGGCAACGCCGCCCAGGCGGAGCCGGCCGCGACGTGGTTCTGGAAGGCCAGTTCGCTGCGCAGCAGGGCGGCCTGTTCCGGCGTGACGTGCGGCAGCACGACGGGAACGGTTTCGTTCCACCAGGGCAGGCCGCGCAGGTTGGGCTGGCGCCGCTGGTAGTCGCGTCCCGCCAGGTGCATGCGCGCGAGCATGGCGCCCACCTGGGCGCAATGCCCGGCGCTCGGCGCCAGTTCGTGCCTGCCTTCGAGCTTGTTCACCACGGCGGCCGGCTTGCCGCGCACCGTGTGCAGGATGTCGCCGTCCTTGTTGGCCGCCGGGTCGGGCACGGGGATGCCGTGCTGCGCCAGGTGCTTCATCAGGTGCAGGTAGAACGGCAGCTGCTCGAAGGTGAGGCGCTCGAACAGGGTCAGCACGAACTCGCGCGTGCCCAGCACGTCCTGCACGGTGACGAAGTAGTTGGTGTTCTCGATGCCGCTCTGGATGCCGCGCAGCTCGCGCAGCTCGCCCAGGTTCAGCGCGCGCAGCAGCGCACTCGCCTCGTCTTCCGAGACTTCGGTGAAGACGGCCATGCTAGAAGTCGAACAGGTTCCACACGCGCTGCTTGCGCCCGGAGAAGCCTTCGCGGCTCTCCGAGGGGCGGCTGCGCGCCAGGTCGTCCGGCTGCATCTGGTAGGCCGGCGCGCCCGCCTTGGGTTGCACCGTCACGCTCTGCGTCTGGCCGCCGACGCGCACCTCGTCGATGCGGTTGGCGCTGTCCTCGGTCCGGATGTGCTCGACTTTCTGGTTCCGGCGCGGGTCGCCGGCCGGCTCGCGCTCGATCGGCGCCTGGGCGAAGGCGCCGGCGGAGGCCAGAAGGAGGGGGGCGAGGACGAGTCTCGGGTGCATGCCGGCATTGTAGGCCGGGCACAATGCCCGCCATGAGCGAGACGGACCAAGTCCCCCAACCCGAACCCAAGGTGCTGCTGCTGGTCGACGGTTCCAGCTACCTGTACCGCGCCTTCCATGCCATGCCGGACCTGCGGGCCGTCCCGGGAGACCCCACGAGCCCCGCCACCGGCGCCATCCGCGGGATGATCAACATGATGCAGAAGCTGCGGCGCGACGTGCGCGCCGACTACGCCGCCTGCGTGTTCGACGCCCCGGGCGGCACCTTCCGCGACGCGCTGTACCCCGACTACAAGGCCACGCGGTCGGCCATGCCGGACGACCTGCGCTCGCAGATCCCCGCCATCCACGAGGTGGTGCGCCTGCTCGGGTGGAAGGTGCTGAACGTCCCGGGCGTGGAGGCCGACGACGTCATCGGCACGCTGGCCTGCATGGCGACGCAGCGCGGCATGGTCACCATCATCTCCACCGGCGACAAGGACATGTCGCAGCTGGTCAACGAGCACGTGACCGTCATCGACACGATGAACGACCGCAAGCGCGACATGATGGGGGTGGAGGTGGAGTTCGGCGTGCCGCCGCGGCTGATGGTGGACTACCAGACGCTGGTCGGTGACGCGGTGGACAACGTGCCGGGCGTCGACAAGGTCGGTCCCAAGACGGCGGTGAAGCTGCTCAAGGAATTCGGCTCGCTCGACAACCTGGTGGCCCGCGCCCACGAGGTCAAGGGCGCCGTCGGCGAGAACCTGCGCAAGGCGCTGGACTGGCTGCCGAAGGGACGCGAACTGCTGACGATCCGCACGGATTGCGACCTGAAGGACCACATCCCCGGCTTCCCGGAGCTGGAGGACATCGTCATCGGCGGGCAGGACGTCGAGAAGCTCAAAGAGTTCTACGAACGCCACGGCTTCAAGGGACTCGTCAAGCAGCTGGAGGAGCATGCCGTGCCTCCGGAGCTGATCGAGGAGCACAAGAAGAAGGCGCGTCCCGCGCAGGCGCCCGGCCTGTTCGACGAGCCGGACCTGTCCGGCCTTTCGCAGGCCACCACGCTGCACTACGAGACGGTCTTCACCTGGGAGCAGTTCGGGACCTGGGTGCAGCGCATCGAGGCCGCGCCGCTGGTGGCGGTGGACACCGAGACCGATTCGCTCGACGAGATGCGGGCCACCATCGTGGGCCTGTCCTTCAGCCCGGAGCCAGGCCTTGCGTGCTACATCCCGATGACGCACGACTACCAGGGCGCCCCCGACCAGTTGCCGCGGGACGAGGTGCTGGCGCGCCTGAAGTCCTGGCTGGAAGACCCGGACAGGAAGAAGCTGGGCCAGCACGTCAAGTACGACCGCCACGTCTTTGCCAACCACGGCATCGAGGTGCAGGGCTACCAGCACGACACCATGCTGGAAAGCTACGTGCTGGAAGTGCACAAGCCGCACGGCCTGGCCAGCCTGGCCGAACGCCACCTGGGCCGCACCGGCATCGATTACGAAACCATCGCCGGCAGCGGCGCCAAGCACATCGGCTTCAACCAGGTGCCGATCGACAAGGCCGCCGAGTACTCCTGCGAGGACTCCGACCAGACCCTCGACGTGCACCTGGCGCTGTGGCCCAAGCTGGAGCGCGACGCGAAGCTGCGTTTCATCTACGACCTGGAGATGGAGTCCAGCGAGGTGCTGTACCGCATCGAGCGCAATGGCGTGATGGTCGATGCGCAGCTGCTGCAGCAGCAGAGCCACGAGCTCGGCCAGCGCATCATGCAGCTGGAACGCGAGGCGCACGAGCTGGCCGGGCAACCCTTCAACCTCGGCAGCCCGAAGCAGATCGGCGAAGTGTTCTTCACCAAGCTGGGACTGCCCGTCGTCAAGAAGACGGCGAGCGGTGCGCCGAGCACCGACGAGGAAGTGCTGGAGAAGCTGGCCGAGGACTATCCGTTGCCGGCCAAGATCCTGGAGCACCGGGGCCTCTCCAAGCTCAAAGGCACGTACACCGACAAGCTGCCGCAGATGGTGCACCCCGTCACGGGCCGCGTGCACACGCACTACGCGCAAGCGGTCGCGGTGACGGGGCGGCTGTCCAGCAACGACCCGAACCTGCAGAACATCCCGGTGCGCACGACCGAAGGCCGGCGCATCCGCGAGGCCTTCATCGCGCCCTCCGGCTCGCGCATCGCGAGCGCCGACTACAGCCAGATCGAGCTGCGCATCATGGCGCACATCTCGGGGGACGAAGCGCTGCTGCGCGCCTTCCGCGAGAACCTCGACGTGCACCGCGCCACCGCCGCCGAAGTGTTCGGCGTCGGCGTCGACGAGGTGTCGAGCGAACAGCGCCGCTATGCCAAGGTGATCAACTTCGGCCTGATCTACGGCATGAGCAGCTTCGGCCTGGCGCGCAACCTCGGCATCGAGACCTCCGCCGCGAAGACCTACATCGACCGCTACTTCCAGCGCTATCCCGGGGTGAAGGAGTACATGGACGAGACGCGCATGTCGGCCAAGAGCCGCGGCTACGTCGAGACGGTATTCGGCCGCCGCCTCTACCTGCCCGAGATCAATTCCCCCAACGGGCCGCGCCGCGGCAGCGCCGAGCGCCAGGCCATCAATGCGCCGATGCAGGGCACGGCCGCCGACCTGATCAAGCTGTCCATGGTGAAGGTGCAGCAGGTGCTGGACCGCGAACAGCGCCGCACCAAGATGATCATGCAGGTGCACGACGAACTGGTGTTCGAGGTGCCCGAAGACGAGGTCGAGTGGCTGAAGGGCGAGATCCCTCGCATCATGGCCGGCGTCGCCGAGCTGCGCGTGCCGCTGCTCGCCGAGATCGGCGTGGGCGCCAACTGGGAAGAGGCGCATTGAGCGCGGCGTAAGCGCAGTCCGACGGGCGTGGCGCACGCTGCGCCCTAGACTGCGTCGATGGATTCCACGCCGCAGCTGCAGCAAGTGCAGCTCACCATCAATGGCCGCGTGCAGCGGCTCAGCGTCGACACCCGCACCAGCCTGCTCGATGCCCTGCGCGAGAACCTCGGCCTCACCGGCAGCAAGAAGGGCTGCGACCACGGGCAGTGCGGCGCCTGCACCGTGCTGCTCGACGGACGCCGCATCAACGCATGCCTGTCGCTGGCCGTCATGCACGACGGCCAGGAGGTCACCACCATCGAGGGGCTCGGCCAGCCCGGCAACCTGCATCCGCTGCAACGGGCGTTCCTGTCGCACGACGGCTTCCAGTGCGGCTACTGCACGCCGGGACAGATCTGTTCCGCGGTCGCCATGGTGGAAGAAGTGCGCCAGGGGATGCCCAGCCACGTCACGCAAGACCTGCAGCAAGCGCCCGCCTTCAGCGACGAGGAGATCCGCGAGCGAATGAGCGGCAACCTCTGCCGCTGCAGCGCCTATCCGAACATCGTGGCGGCCATCCGCGATGCCGGGGACATGCGATGAGGCCCTTCCGCTACGAGCGCGCGGCGAGCGTCGAGGCCGCGGCGAAGGCCGTCGCCGAATCGCCCGGCGCGAAATTCATCGCCGGCGGCACCAACCTGCTGGACCTGATGAAGATCGAGGTGGAGACCCCTGCGACCCTGGTCGACGTCACCCGCCTCGCGCTCGCGCGGATCGACGAGCATCCGGATGGCGGGCTGCGCATCGGCACGCTCGTGCGCAACAGCGACCTCGCGGCGGACCCGCGGGTGCGCGAGCGCTATCCGGTGCTCAGTCGCGCGCTGCTCGCGGGCGCTTCCGCGCAGTTGCGCAACAAGGCCACCACGGGCGGCAACCTGCTGCAGCGCACGCGCTGCTACTACTTCTACGATCCCGGCAAGCCGTGCAACAAGCGCACGCCCGGATCCGGCTGCTCCGCCATCGGCGGCTTCACCCGCAACCACGCGATCGTCGGCACGAGCGAGCACTGCATCGCGACGCATCCTTCCGACATGGCGGTGGCGATGCGGGTGCTGGACGCGCAGGTGGAGACGGTCGACGGCCAGGGACGGCGCCGCGTGATCCCGATCGCCGACTTCCACCGCCTGCCCGGCGACACGCCGCACGTCGACACCAACCTCGCGCAGGGCGAGCTCATCACCTCCGTGGTGCTGCCGCCGCCGCCGCCCGGCCGGCAGGTCTACCGCAAGGTGCGCGACCGCGCGTCCTATGCCTTCGCCCTGGTGTCGGTCGCCGCCATCGTGGATGCCGGCGGGGGCACGATCCGCAACGCCCGGTTTGCCTTCGGCGGAATCGCCCACCAGCCCTGGCGCGTGGAAGCGGCCGAACAGGCGGTCGCCGGCGCGCCGGTCACGCAGGTCGACGCGGCCGCCGACGTGGTGCTGCAAGGCGCGCGCGGGCAGGGCGACAACGATTTCAAGCTCCCGCTGGTGCGCCGCGTGCTCGCCGGTGTGCTGGCCGAAGCCGGCGCGTCGTGAGGACACCCGCATGGAAATGAACCAGCCCGCGCCGCGCAATGCGCTGGACGAAAACCGCCATGGGCAGATCGGCCGCGCGCTCGACCGCGTGGACGGCCCGCAGAAGGTGGCCGGCACCGCGCCCTATGCCTACGAGGTGGGCGAGGCGCCGCAGCCGCCCGCCTACGGCTTCATCGTGGAAGCGGCGATCCCGCGCGGGCGCGTGCGCGACATCGACACGGCCGCCGCCGAAGCGGCACCGGGCGTGCTGTTGGTGATGACGCATCGCAACGCGCCGCGCCAGGCCGCCTACGGTCCGCTCAGCAACCAGGACCGTTTCGGCCGCTCCACGCCGTATCTGTCCGACGCCCTGATCCCGCACCATGGGGAACCGGTCGCCTTCGTGGTGGCCGAGACCTTCGAGCAGGCGCGGCATGCGAGCCGGCTGGTCCACGTCGACTACGAGCGCGTGGACGGCGAGTATGCCCTGCAGGATCACCTGGCGCAGGCGGAAGAACCGAAGGACGACGAGGAGCCGGAGACGCGGGTGGGCGACTTCGAGCAGGCCTTCGCTGCCGCGCCGGTGCAGGTGGACGTGCAGTACACGACGCCGGTGCACATCCACGCACAGATGGAGCCGCATGCGGCGCTGGCATGGTGGCAAGGTGACCGCGTCATCGTGCACTGCTCGACGCAGCTGCTGGAAAGCGCGCAGCGGCGCGTCGCCCACACGCTGCAGATCCCCGAGGACAAGGTGCGCGTCGTCAGCCG
>JAJNBO010000084.1 GCA_021156245.1 Ramlibacter sp.
CATGGTCGGATTGCATTCGATGCAGTAGCCCGCGGCTGCGTCACAGCAGCTCGATCGGCTGCGCCCTGACCACCAGTTCCTCCTGCTGGAAGGTCGCCTTCAGCTGCTCCCGGTATGCCGCCCACCAGGGCCGGTCCACCGCTTCTGCCATCACCTCGTAAACCACGATGTCGTCCTTCTGCACGGACTCGCCGTCCTCCTTCCACAAGCCCTTGGCCGGCGCGCGGCTGTAGGTGGTCAGGCCGCCGAAGCGCGCCACCAGCTCCTCGCGAACGGCGTCGTACAGGCAACGCTGGAACGGCTGGCCGGCGTTGTCATAGAGAGGAAGGAGCAACTGGATGAGGTGCATGGGAACTCGCAGGAGTCCGTCCACTGTAAGTCCGCGGGGTCTTGCGTGGGCGCGCGGGACGCGGCACCATCCGGCCTCCACAGCCGGGGAGCCCTCCTTGATCACCCTCGAATTCCTCATCACTTCGTTCATCGTCGTGCTCATTCCAGGCACGGGCGTGATCTACACCGTCTCCACCGGCCTCGTGCAGGGCCGGCGCGCCAGCGTCTACGCAGCGCTCGGCTGCACCGCCGGAATCCTTCCGCACCTGGCAGCGACGGTCGCCGGGCTGGCCGCCATCATGCATACCAGTGCCCTGGCGTTCCAGGTGCTCAAGATCGCGGGCGTGCTGTACCTGTTCTATGTGGCATATGCCACGTGGCGCGACCAGTCGGCCTTCGCGGTGGATGGCCAGGTGTCCCGCAGCACGGCCGCCGGGCTGGTTGCCAAGGCCTTCCTGCTGAACATCCTCAACCCGAAGCTCACCATCTTCTTCCTGGCCTTCCTGCCGCAGTTCGTGGATCCGGCCGCGGCGCGGCCGCTGCTGCAGCTGCTGCAACTCAGCGCGGTGTTCATGGCGATGACCTTCGTCGTCTTCGTCGCCTACGGCTTCATAGCGCACGCCTTCCGCAAGCTGGTCGTCGAATCGCCGCGCGTGCAGAAGTGGCTGCGCTACACCTTCTCCGCCGCCTTTGCCGGGCTGGGCGCTCGGCTCGCGGCCACGGAGCACTGAGCGAAGCGACCGTGCAGCCCGACCCCATCAGTGCCGGCACGCTGGCGCACTACGAAGCGCGCGCGGCCGACTTCTGGGAAGGCACCCGCGGGCACGACGTCTCCCAGAACATAGACGCGCTGCTGCGGCATACGCCGGGCCGGCCGCCGTGGCGCATCCTGGATCTGGGCTGCGGGCCGGGGCGGGATCTCGCGACCTTCAAGGCACTCGGCCACGAGCCGGTCGGCCTCGACGGTTCGGAGGCTTTCGTCGCGATGGCGCGGGCGCACAGCGGATGCGAAGTCTGGCAGCAGGACTTCCTGGCCCTGCAGCTGCCTGCCCACCGCTTCCACGGCATGTTCGCCAATGCGTCCCTGTTCCACGTGCCGCGCCGGGATCTGCCACGGGTGCTGCGCGAGCTGCATGCGGCGCTGCAGCCCGCCGGCGCGCTGTTCACCTCCAACCCGCGGGGCGACAACCAGGAGGGCTGGACCGGCGGCCGCTATGGCGTGTTCCACGACCTCGCAGCGTGGCGCGGCTTCCTGCAGGAAGCAGGCTTCGTCGAACTGGAGCACTACTACCGGCCGCCCGGCTTGCCGCGCGAGCAGCAGCCCTGGCTGGCGAGCGTCTGGAGGGCTGCATAGCCCGGGCGTGACGACAACCAAGGAGAGACCCATGCACAAGAGCCGCCTGGCTACCATCGTCATCGACTGCCAGTCGACCGACGTCGAGCAGGCCAGCCAATTCTGGACCCAGGCACTGGGCTGGCCCGCGAAACCGCTGCAGAATCCAGCGTACTCCGCCTATCGCGTGCTCGACGCACCCGCCGACGGTCCGTCCGTGTTGGTGCAGGCGGTGGAGCACCCCAGCCGGGTGCACATCGACATCGAGACGGACGACATCGAGGCGGAGGTCGCGCGGCTGGAGCAACTGGGCGCCACGCGCGTGAAGTTCGTCAAGCGCTGGTGGGTCATGGAGGCGCCTACGGGCCAGCGCTTCTGCGTGGTCATGCCGCAGCGCGCCGATTTCGCGGAGAAGGCAAATGTCTGGAACGGCAGCAAGCCGCGGGCTTGAGTTCCGGCCGCTGGCCGAGGAAGACCTCGCGATGCTGCACGCGTGGGTCCAGCGTCCGCATGTCGCACAGTGGTGGGAGGACCCTTCATCCCTGGAAGACATCCGGCACGAGTACCGGCCGGTGGTGCAGGGCAGGGACTCCACGCGTGCGTATGTGGTGCAGCGTGGGATGCAGCCCATCGGGTTCATCCAGTCGTATGTGGTGGCCGATTCGGGCGACGGCTGGTGGCCGGGCGAGACCGATCCGGGAGCGCGTGGCATCGACCAGTTCCTCGCCGACGCGAACGGGCTGGACCAGGGCACGGGCACGTCCATGATCAAGGCCTTCCTCGAACACCTGTTCCGCGATCCCCACGTCACCGTCGTCCAGACCGACCCGGCGCCGCACAACGCACGCGCGATCCGTTGCTACGAGAAAGCCGGCTTCCAGCGCGTGGGCGTGGTCGATACGCCCGACGGGCCGGCCCTTCTCATGCGGTGTCCGCGCCCGTAGGATGCGCGCATGACCATCGAACTCACCAGGGAAGACCGCACGCAGGCCATCGCGTCGATCGAGCGCTACTTCCGCGAGAACATGGAAGAGAAGATCGGCAACGTGGCCGCCGGCGGCCTGCTGGGCTTCTTCCTGGAGGAGATCGGCCCCGCGATCTACAACAAGGCGGTGGCGGACGTCCAGGAAAAGCTGCAGGCGCGCATCTCCGAGCTGGACTTCGAGGTGCACGAGGACGAGTTCACCTACTGGCGCAAGTTCGACAAGGCCCGCAAGGGCAGGTAGGTTCGGCGTGACCCTGCACATCGGCATCGTCGGCTGCTCCGCGGAAGGTGCGGCGCTCTGCTACCGCACGATCTGCAGCGAGGGCGCAGCCTTGCTCGGACCGCACGCGCATCCCGAAGTGTCCATGCACACGCCTTCGCTCGCCGAGTACGTGCGCTTCCTGGAGTCGGGCGATCTCGAGGGAATCGCCGGGTTGATGCTCGGGTCCGCGGGAAAGCTCGCTGCCGCGGGCGTTGACTTCCTCGTGTGCCCGGACAACACGATCCACCAGGCCATGCCCCTGGTGGAGCCGCGCAGTCCGCTGCCGTGGCTGCACATGCCGCGCATCGTGGCGCAGGAGGCGCGGGCGCGCGGCTTTCGGCGGGTGGGCCTGACGGGAACGACCTGGCTCGTGCGCGGCGACGTCTATCCGCGCGAACTGGAGCGTGCCGGTGTCGAATGGCTGCGTCCTTCGGATGAAGACGTCGCGGAGGTGGGCCGCATCATCATGGACGAACTGGTGCCGGGCCGCATCGTGCCGGCCAGCGTGGCGCGGTTCGAGCAGGTGGTTGCCGGGCTCGCGGAGCAGGGTTGCGACGCAGTGGTGCTGGGCTGCACGGAACTGCCCCTGATCATGGACGACCGGAATGCTCCCGTGCCGACCCTCGATTCGACGCGGCTGCTGGCCCGCGCGGCGTTGGCCCGGGCAGCTAGGTCCGGATGACCGTGATGTGTTCCGTGCCGCTCTCGGGCAGCCACACCTCGCCCTTGCGCCCGAGGATCTGGCGGACGTTGCCGCTGTCGCGGGGCAGCGCATGCTTGTCGAACTTCTCGGTTCGCGGCTCGAACGACCACACCGCGTTGCCGCCGAAGTCGCTGGCCCACACCGTGTCCCGCTCGTCGACGTAGACGGCATACACCCGCGGCTTGTCGCCCGGCACCTTCCAGGCGCGCCAGCTGTTCGCGGCCGGGTCGTGCATGGAGATCTGTCCGCTGTTCCACTCGCTCACCCAGATGCGGCCGCGGCTGTCGCTCCAGACGCGGCGCGCGCCCTGGTCACGCGTGGGCGGCTCCACGATGCGCGACTCGCCGGTGCGGCGGTCCACCTGCGCGATGAACGAGCCTGCCAGGGAGCACCACCACACGTCGCCGGAGGGCGTCGTGCAGATCCCGTACGGCCCGCGGCCGCGCGGCGACTGCTTCACGGTCACTTCACCGGTCCGCACGGCGACGCGTCCGACGAACCCGCTCTGTCCCGTGAACCACAGGTCGCCGCTGCCGTCGAACGCGCAGGTGTTCAGGTTGGCGTAGCCCGTGCCTTGCGGCAGCGGGAAGGCGGTGATCTTCTTGTCCGGCCAGCCGACGCGCACGATCGCGTTCTGCCCGCCATCCGTGAGCCACGCCGCGCGGTCCGGTCCCTGGATCACGCCATGCGGCGAGGAGCCGGAGCCCAGCGGGATCAGTTCGGTGCGGCCGGTGGCGGGCTCGAACCAGCCCAGGTGCCCGGTGGCCTGCGCGCTGAACCAGACGCCACCGTCCGGCGCCGGCGCCACGTCGTGGATGCCCGTGCGCCGCGAGGTCGCCAGCTTCCAGCTCTGCATGCCGCCCGCGCCCTGTGCTCGTCCCCCGCCGGGCAGCGCCAGTGCACCCAGCGCGGCGAGCACGGGGCGGCGGGAGATCGGTGTCGGATGCATGGCGCTCTCCTTGGCGTGGAGGCCCATTCTGCGCGGGGACTCCGCGCCGCTCAAGTGGCGGCCAGGCCCGTGATTTCGATGGTGGGATCGCCGCGCTCGGTGGTGGCGCGGCGGCCGAGCGTCGCCTGGTGTTCGAGCACCTTGACCATCGCCTCGGATGCGGCGACGCGCCAGCCGTTCGCGGCCGCCGCTTCCTCCATGGCGGACGCGGCGCTCACGCATTCGCCGGGCACGAGCGTGTGGCCCAGGTCGCCGTGCAGGCCGTCGTTGACGGCGACGAGCGCCACCGGCCCGGTGTGGATGGCCACCGTGTACGAGCGCAGGCGGGGAGCGGACTTCGACAGCGCCATCGCCGCGCGCAGCACGCGCAACTCCACCGGCGTGGTCAGCGTCGCCTCGTCGCCCCGGAACACCGCCACCAGCTTGCTGCCGTAGGGCAGGACGTAGTCGGCGCCGAAGAGGTACAGCGTGTCGCGGGCGGTCTGTTGCACCTGCTTCAGCCGGCTGGCCAGTTCCGCCTCCGGCGCCGGGAGGATGCCGCCCAGCAGGTCAGCCAGCAGCACGCAGGCGTGTTCGAGGTGCACGTCGCCGGACTCGTTGGCGCTGCGCGTCCAGCGGGCATTGATCTCGCGCTGCAGCTGCGACTCGTACTGGCGGCCCAGCGTCTCCTTCTGCTTTTCCAGGGCGCTTTCCACGAAGTCGGACATGGAGCTGCGGAAGGCGTCTTCCTGCACCTGCCGGCGGGCGATCACCGCGGCGATCGCCTCGCACAACTCGTCCGGCCGGTAGGGCTTGGTCAGGTAGTCGTCCGCTCCTGCCGTCATGCCTTGCCGCATGTGCTTGCGGTCCGACATGGCGGTGAGCAGGATGACGGGCACGGTCGCCAGGTCGGGGTCGGCGCGCAGGGCGGCGACCACCTCGTAGCCGGTCATGCCGGGCATCATCACGTCGCAGACGATCACTTCCGGCCGCTCGTGCCGCGCGGCGGTCACGCCCTGCGGCCCGTCGGAAGCTTCGCGCACCTGGTGGCCGGCCTTCTTCAGGGCGAAGCCCGCGATGAAGCGCTGGGCATCGTCGTCCTCGATCAGCAATACGTTGGCCATGGGCGGATTGTCACCCGGCACGGGCCGGGCGGGGCGGCATCAGGTCACGCCCTGGGCCAGCATGGCGTCGGCCACCTTGACGAAGCCCGCGATGTTCGCGCCGTCCACGTAGCTCACGCTGCCGTCCTCGCGCTGTCCGTGCTTCACGCAGGCGGCATGGATGCCGCGCATGATGTCCAGCAGGCGCGAGTCCACTTCTTCGCGCGGCCAGGACAGGCGCATGGCGTTCTGGCTCATCTCGAGTCCCGAGGTGGCCACCCCGCCCGCGTTGCTGGCCTTGCCGGGCGCATACAGCACGCCCGCCTGCTCGAACACCTGCACGGCGCCGAGGGTCGACGGCATGTTGGCCCCTTCGGCGACGCACAGCACGCCGTTCTTCACCAGGGTGCGGGCGTCTTCCTCGTCCAGCTCGTTCTGCGTGGCGCAGGGCAGCGCCACGTCCACCTTCACGCCCCATGGCCGGATGCCGGGCATGAAGCGGCTCCTGGTGCGCTCCGCGTAGTCGCTCACACGCCCGTACAGGTGGTTCTTCACCTCCATGAGTTCGGCCAGCTTGGCGGTGGTGAAGCCTTCCTCGTCGATGACGGTGCCGCTCGAATCCGAGACGGTGACCACCTTGGCGCCCAGGGCCAGCGCCTTCTCCACGGCGTACTGCGCCACGTTGCCGGAACCGGAGACGCTGACGCGCAGGCCCTCGAAGCTGCGGCCGGAGCGCTTGAGCATTTCCTCGGCGAAGTACACCGTGCCGTAGCCGGTGGCTTCGGGGCGGATGAGCGAGCCGCCGAACGACAGGCCCTTGCCGGTGAAGACGCAGTCCGCGCGGTTGGTCAGCTTCTTCATCATGCCGTTCATGAAGCCGACCTCGCGGCCGCCCACGCCGATGTCACCCGCGGGCACGTCGGTGTCGCCGCCGATGTGGCGGAACAGCTCGGTGATGAAGGCCTGGCAGAAGCGCATCACTTCGCCCGGGCTGCGGCCCTTGGGGTCGAAGTCGCTGCCGCCCTTGCCGCCGCCCATGGGCAGCGTGGTCAGCGCGTTCTTGAAGGTCTGCTCGAAGGCCAGGAACTTCAGGATCGACGCGTTCACGGAGGGGTGGAAGCGCAGTCCGCCCTTGTACGGGCCGATGGCGGAGCTGTGCTGGATGCGGTAGCCACGATTGACGTTCACGTCGCCCTTGTCGTCGATCCAGCTCACGCGGAACTGGATCAGCCGCTCGGGCTCGACCAGCCGGTCGAGGAGGCCGTGCTCCGCGTAGCGCGGATGCTTGCCGATGAAGGGCCAGAGGCTCTCCATCACTTCGCTCACGGCTTGCAGGTATTCGGGCTGGCCGGGGTTGCGCGCGGCAACCTGGGCCAGGAAATCATGGGCGCTCTGGTACTTCACTTCGGGGGTCCACGGGATGCAGGAAAGGAACCCCCGATTGTGCATGCCGCACCAGCGGGGTGCGTAGACCGAAAGTGTTCAGGAGCGCATCAGCTCCACATCTCCTGCGCCGTTTCGATGACCAGGCGCAGCTTGTTGCGCTGGTCTTCCACCGCGATGTTGTTGCCGTGGACGGTGCTGGAGAAGCCGCACTGGGGCGACAGCGCCAGTTGCTCCATGGGGGCGTACTTCGCGGCCTCCTCGATGCGCCGCTTGAGCGCATCCTTGTGCTCGAGCTGGCCGAACTTGGTGGTCACCAGGCCCAGCACCACGGTCTTGCCCTTGGGCAGGAAGCGCAGCGGGCGGAAGTCGCCGGAACGCTCGTCGTCGTACTCCATGAAGTACGCGTCGATGTCCATTTCCTTCAGCAACGCCTCGGCCACGGGCTCGTAGTTGCCTGCAGCGGCATGCGTGCTCTTGAAGTTGCCGCGGCACAGGTGCATGCCCAGCAGCATGCCTTGCGGCTTCCGCGCGACCACCTTGTTGATGAACTTCGCGTAGCGGTGCGGCAGTTCGTTGGGATCGTCGCCGCGCTGGCGCGCCGCTTCCCGCATCTTCTCGTCGCACAGGTAGGCGAGGTTGGTGTCGTCCATCTGCACGTAGCGGCAGCCCGCTTCGTACAGCGAGCGCAGTTCGTCGCCGTAGGCCTTGGCCACGTCGTCGTAGAAGGCCGGTTCGAGCTCGGGATATGCGTCCTTGCTGATGCCGGCGCGACCGCCGCGGAAGTGCAGCATGGTGGGCGAGGGGATCGTCACCTTGGGCGTGAAGCCCGCGCCGACTTGCGACTTCAGGTATTCGAAGTCGGCCTTCTGGATGTCCTTGGCATGGCGCACCTTGTCGATGACGCGGATGACGGGGGGCGCCAGTTCTTCGGTGCCGTCGGGCTTGCGGATGGTGACCGGGATGTCCGTCTTCACGCCACCGAGCTGCTCGAGGAAGTCGATGTGGAAGTAGGTGCGGCGGAACTCGCCGTCCGTGATGCTCTTCAGGCCCACGTCCTGCTGGAACTTGACGATCTCGGAGATGGCCTTGTCCTCGACTTCGCGCAGCTGCTCGGACGTGATGTCGCCGCGGGCCTTCTGGGCACGGGCCTCGAGCAGGTATTGCGGGCGCAGGAAGCTGCCGACGTGGTCGTAGCGGGCGGGGAGTTGCATCATGGTTGTGTGTCTCTCTCAGGAACGTGTCAATTCTAGAACGTCATCCCCGCGAAGGCGGGAGCCGGCACTTCGTAGCTCGCGCCGCTGCTGGCGATCTTCACCGTGAACGGCTGGTCGCCCGTGGTGTCCTGCGTCGCCGCGCCGAAGTACTCGACATGCAACTGGTCCTTGCCCCAGCCCCAGCCTTCCGCGGACTTCACGACCCAGTCGATGAAGCCGGTGGGGCCGCACACATAGACGTGGGTGCCGGGCTCGGGTTTCGCCAGCACCCTGTCGAGTGCGAGTTTCTGCGACGGCGGGCCATCGTCGAAGTGGTATTTCACGTTGCGGGCAAAGGCCGAGGCGGCGATCTCGTCGCGAAAAGCCGTTCGCTCGGCCGAGCGGGTGCAGTAGTGCAGCGTGAAGTCCGCCTCGATGGCGGACAACCGCTGCGCCATGGCCAGCAGCGGCGTGACGCCGATGCCGCCCGCGAACAGCAGCGTGCGCTTCGCATGCACGAGGGGGAAGTGGTTGCGCGGCTCGCTGATCAGGAGCGTGTCGCCCTCGTTCAGCGCGTCGTGCATGGAGATGGAACCGCCGCGGGAAGCGGGGTCCCGCAGCACCGCGATGCGGTAGCGATGGTTCTCCGTCGCGTCATTGCACAACGAATACTGGCGCGTCACGCCACCCGGCACCTGCACGTCGACGTGGGAGCCGGCGCTGAAGCCGGGGAGGGCGCTGCCATCGGCCTTGCCCAGTTCGAAGCTGGTGATACCCAGGGCCTCCTGCTTCTTGCGCAGGACCTTCACTGCAATCTGCGTCATGGCGTCAGGCGGCCAGCTTCTGCGGCTGTTCCGCCGCAATGAGCTTGTCGATGATGCGCCGTGCCTGCACGCCGCCCGCGTCGATGTTCAGCAGCAGCAATTTGCGGGTCGGGTGCGCGAGCAGGTTGCGCTGCTGCGCTTCAAGCACTTCCGTGTCTTCGGAGAAGACCTTCGCCTGCCCATCGCGGATCTGCGCGGTGAGGTTGCGGTCCTTCGGGTTGAAGTTGCGCGCCATCCCCCAGAAGTACCACATGGTCGTGTCGGTCTCGGGCGTGAGGAAGTCCACCACGATCGAGTACACCTTGTCCTTGGGGTCGGCGTTGTAGCCGCCCTTGCCGGCATGGGCCACGCCCACTTCGATCATCACGTGGCTGGGCGGGACGAAGTGGCACACCTGCCAGCGGTCCACCGGCACGTCGTCGGCCAGGTTGTTGCCGCGCAGGTTGGCGCGCCAGAAAGGCGGCGGCATCACGTTGTCCATGAAGCGGCTGGTGACCACGGTCTCGCCCACGGTCTTGGTGGTGACCGGCGTCTCGTCGATCTCCTTCTGGCCGATGCTGGTGGCGTGCACGTAGGTCTCGTGCGTCAGGTCCATCAGGTTGTCCACCATCAGGCGGTAGTCGCACTTCACGTGGTACAGGCCGCCGCCATAGGCCCAGTCGGGGTTGTCCGCCCACTCCAGGTGGTGGATCTTCGCGACGTCCGCCTGCGCCGCGTCACCGGGCCACACCCAGACGAAGCCGTACTTCTCCACGACCGGGTACGCCTTGATCTTCGGGAAGCCGCCGACGCGCTGGCCGGGCATGGAGACGGTCTTGCCGTCACAGCCCATCACCAGGCCGTGGTAGCCGCAGACCAGGTTGCCCTCGCAGACGGAGCCCAGCGAGAGCTGCGCGCCACGGTGGGGGCAGAAGTCCTCGACGGCCGCGACCTTGCCGTCGGCGCCGCGGTAGAAGGCGATCTTCTCGTTGCAGATGGTGCGGCCGAGGGGCTTCGCGTCGATTTCGTCAGGGGTGCAGGCGACGTACCAGGCGTTCTTGGGAAACATGGCGGGCACGGGGAGAGGGAGTGGAGGGGTTGCCCGGATTATGCTGAAAAGTCCCGGCGTTGTATACATAGCCGCCTGACCGTTCCTTGCCTCTTCATTGGTAGAGTCTCGGGTTGACGGCGCCGGAGTGAGCCATTAATCTGCTTCAATGTATACAGAACGCGATGAGGCGGGAGGCTCCCAGTCGGTCAAGGCGCAGCTGAAACTGCGCGAAATGATCCTGGCCGGCGAGCTGCCCGGGGGCGCCCGCATCGCCGAACTCGCCATCGTCGAGCGGCTGGGCGTCTCGCGCACGCCGATCCGCGCGGCGCTGATGCGGCTGGAGCAGGAGGGGCTGCTCGATGCCTTGCCCAATGGCGGCTACGCGGTCCGCACGTTCTCCGAGCGCGACGTCTCGGATGCCATCGAGCTGCGCGGCACCGTCGAGGGCCTGGCGGCGCGTCTCGCGGCGGAACGCGGCGTCGCGGAGGGAGTGCTTGCCGAAGCCAGCGCCTGCCTCGATGAAGTGGACGAGGTGCTGCAACAGCCCGCGCTCGACGACGAGGCCTTCACCCGCTACGTGCGCCTGAACCAGCGCTTCCACAACCTCCTGGCGGACATGGCGGGCAGCAGCGTGCTCGCGCGTGAGCTGGAGCGGGTGGTGAACCTGCCGTTCGCGTCGCCCTCGGGCTTCGTGGTGGTGCAGGCGGACACGCCCCGGGCCCGCGACATGCTGATCGTGGCGCAGGACCAGCACCGGCAGGTGATCGACGCCATCGAGCGGCGCGAGGGCGCGCGCGCCGAGGCGATCATGCGCGAGCACTCCCGCATCGCCCAGCGCAACCTGCGCGAGGCGGTGCAGGGGCAGCACCAGCACCGCATGCCCAGCGTGCGCCTGATCCGGCAGCGCGGCTGA